>JBFMBP010000054.1 GCA_040755155.1 Candidatus Omnitrophota bacterium
ACTTTCGTCTTAAAAACTCCGTCGTATTTCTTTTGGATTCTCTTCATTTCGGAAAACCTCCTTGCCTACTCTCGGCAAGCCGATTTTCCACCTTAACCCCCTGTCTAAATTTTGGGGGACATTATACGACTTCTTCGTCTTTCCGAAGCAGCGCCCTGATCTCCTCTTCCGTACACGGCTTTCCTTGAGTCAGAAGATCGCAGACCTTCTGCTCAATCGTTGAATTGGCCATGGGGACCTCAACCCAAATGGGGTTGTATTTCAAATCAATTAAATTACATCTATAGTAACTTCATTAAATCGCTTCCACCCCATTCTGTAAAGACTCCATTCACTTTTCTACTTCATAGGGCTGACCAATTACAAATGATGAATGATGAATGATGAATGATGAATGATGAAATAATCCGTCAGGCGATTCCCTTAAACCTGCTCTGCTTCGCTGGTTATCTTCTCTTCCCCAGCTCTCGGACAAATAGTACCATGAGACGCTGTCGCCTTGCCGCCTTGTCCGCGGCCAACCGTCGTATTTTTAGGGAGGAGAACGCCTTGATGGAAAATCGCAAACAGTTGTTTTTGGCGAGCTGCGTTGGTTTAGTGTCCACTGCGATGATATTGGTTATCCGCGGGGACATCGCCGCCCAGGTCGAAAAAGCCTTCCAACTGACTCACGAACAATACGGCTTTGTCTCTTCGATGGCTTTCTACGGCGTCGCCAGTTCGGTGCTGCTGGTTTCGCCTTTGTTGGATTGGCTGGGCATGAAGCGGCTGCTGTATATCGCTTTCTTTTTTCATGTCATTGGCATTCTTGCCTTCGTCATGGCCCCCAATTACCCGGTTTTGTATATGTCCATGTTGATCGCCGGATTCGGCAACGGACTCGTCGAGGTGGTCATCAATCCTCTTTGCGCCAGCGTCTACGTTGAAGAAAAAATCCGCCGCCTCAATTTCCTGCACGCCTGGTGGCCGGGAGGCTTGATTATCGGGGGACTGCTTTCCGTAGCCATGGGCAAGTGGGGTTGGCGGTGGCAAGCGCAGATGGGAATGGTTTTGATTCCCGTTCTCGCTTATGGTTTGCTGATCTTCCGCCAAAAATTCCCGGTTACTGAGCGCGTGGAGGCGGGAGTATCTTACGGCGAGATGGTCAAAGAAGCCGTGCGTCCTGGTTTTCTATTGCTGATCGGCTGCATGATGCTGACGGCGGCTACGGAGGTAGCTCCAAGCCAATGGGTCGGTTCCGTGTTGAGCGAGCTGGCGAAGATGTCGGGAACATTGATCTTCGTGTACGGCAGCGCCATTATGTTCGTTTTGCGCTTTTTCGCTGGTCCTCTCGCCAAAAAATTATCGCCGGTGGGAATGATGTGGGCGGCGGCGGCGATCAGCGGCATTGGGCTTTTTTGGCTCAGCAGCGTCTCTTCCGCTTCTTCCGCCTATCTGACGGCGACGGTATTTTATATGGGCGTAACGTTTATGTGGCCGACGATGTTGGGCATCACGTCGGAACGCTTTCCCAAGGGCGGCGCTTTGCTTTTGGGTTTGATGGTTTTTGCGGGCAACGCTTCGATTGGAACTATCGTTTATAAGATGGGAGGCGTTTATGACGCTTGGGGGCCTGCTTCCGCTTTCCGTTTCGTGGCGATTCTTCCGGCGATTCTCTTCTTTATATTCGGCGCGTGGTGGATAATGGATTATCTGGCGGGAGGGTATAGAGCCGTCCGGTTGCAGAAAAAGGTATCGTAAGCAATCGTAGGGTGGGCTCAAAGCGAAGCGTAGCCCACCTTTATAATTTTCAAGAAGCTGGAAGCCTCTTCTACTTGAAAAGAAAGCGGGCGGAGAGAATATCCCCGCCCGGTATTTAATAATGCTAGACGATCCGCTTAGAATTGGTAAATAACTTCCAAAGCGATCGTGTCTTGGGAATCTTGATCGCGAATGGCGTCATCGAAGAAGATATTGCCATCGGCTTCGTCATGACGATATTCAAGCCGGCCCAGTAAATCTTCGGTGATCTGATAGCCGGCCGTGGCCGTGATTTCCCACATGTTATCGCTTGCGCCCACCACAGGTTGAGGCGTGCGCCAACTGTCGTCATCGCCGAAGTATTCGCCGCGCAGAGCCAAGTAAACGTCTTCGTTCACGTCATAGCGGACATAACCGGCGAGAGCCCACCAATTGGCGTCGCTTGTTCCCAAAGCGTCTTCATCAAAACCATAATCGAAGTTGGCGCCGATGGTCCAGTCTTCCGTTACGCTCCAGGTAGCGACTAAGTCGTAAAGGAAAAGATAATCGCTATTGTTGCCAGCTCTTTCCGGACCGTAAGAAATCGCGTTCTGGACGTAGATATCTTCCGTCGGGCGGAAACGAACGGCGAAATGGAAGGATTTACTCTCGTTGATATCTTCTACGGTATCCCAACCTTGGGTAACGCCGCCGCTGACTTCCCACATATCGTTGATGGAATAGGTCGCGCGAATGCCTGTGTGGGTGAAAGGAACCGTCATTCCAAATATACAGGAACGAGAGAAATTATCGTTCTTCACGCTTTCGATGACTTCATAACCATACCAAGTAACGAAACGGCCAACGTCAATGGTCAAGCCATTTCCAATGGGAGCGATGTAGGATACGTATAATTGATATAGATCAATATTATTCGCCCCGATGCCGTCATAACCGCGAGTAATATTCGCGTCTTCGCCATAAGCGAAATCGACGCGGAAGCCGACTTCGCCCGCGTCTTCCGGCAGATTGTCGATATAAAAGTTCAACATATTGATGTTGACGAGGTCTTCGCTATCGACGTCGAAAATGCGGCCAATGTTTCCATTATTAGAGGGATCGGGGGTTTGAAAATTGTAGGTCCAGGAGAGGTCCAGGAAGCCGCCGAATTCGATTCCACCCAGGGCGCTGGAAGTAGCTTCCGCCAAGGCGCCCGCCATCGCGCCCGAACTAATAATGGTTAACGCAATCAATGCAAGACTGGCAGTGAAGATGAGTTTTTTCATTTTCGTTTATTCCTTTTTCATTAGTTAAATTGAATATCAGTTCTTATTAGGGTGCTTCTTGAAGGTCAGCGTTAAATTAAGCAATAACGCTCGGCGAATGATGAGGATGAATTAGTTTTTTTCCGATCACCTCCAGTATGCATAACGCACTTGAAAATGCCCCGGTTTATGCTATTAATCTACTTGAATTTACTTGTTTTACGTAAAATTTCGACATATAAAGGAAAAGCCGGGCATAATTACGCTTAGCCCGGCTTGTTGTTTTCAATGCAATTAAATTAATCCAATACAATCAGATGAAGAGATTCGCTTAGAATTGATAAATGACTTCCAAAGCGATCGTATCTTGCGAATCTTGATCGCGAATGTTGTCATCCCAGAAGATATCGCCATCGGCTTCGTCATGACGATATTCGAGGCGGCCTAGCAGGTCTTCGGTGATCTGATAGCCAGCCGTAGCCGTGATTTCCCACAGGTTGTCGCTTGCGCCAACGCCAGGTTGAGGAGTGGCCCAGCTGTCGTCATCGCCGAAGTATTCGCCGCGCAGAGCCAAGTAAACATCTTCGTTCACGTCGTAGCGGACATAACCAGCGAGAGCCCACCAGGAAGCATCGTCCGTACCAGCGGCAATAGCGTCTTCATCAAAACCATAGTCGAAGTTCGCGCCGATGGTCCAGTCTTCCGTTACGTTCCAGGTAGCGACCAAATCATAAAGGAAGCGGTAATTGCTATTGTCGTTGAATCTTTCTGGACCGTAGGAAATCGCGTTCTGGACATATATTTCTTCCGTTGGGCGGAAACGAACGGCGAAATGGAAGGATTTGCTATCATTGATGTCTTCTACGGTATCCCAACCTTGGGTAACGCCGCCGCTGACTTCCCACATATCATTGATGGAATAGGTCGCGCGAATGCCCGTATGAGTGTGGGGATAAGATAAGCCGAACATGAAGGAACGCGAGAAGTTATCGTTTTTCAAGCTTTCAATGGCTTCGTATCCATACCACGAGGCGAAACGGCCTACATCGATGGTCAGGCCATTGCCGACGGGAGCGATGTAGGATATGAACAGTTGATAAAGGTCGAGATTGTTCGCGCCAATGCCATCGTTACCGGCAATAATATTCGCATCTTCGCCGTAACCGAAGTCAACGCGGAAACCTACTTCGCCAGAGTCTTCTGGCAGATTGTCGATGTAGAAGTTCAACAAGTTGATGTTGACAAGGTCTTCGTTATCGACGTCAAATACGCGGCCAACATTCGAGTTGTTTGATCCCTGTCCGAAAGGAAGATCGGGGGTCTGGAAATTGTAGGTCCAGGACAGATCGAGGAAGCCGCCGAATTCGATGCCGCCCAACGCGCTGGAAGTGGCCTCCGCCAATGCGCCCGCGGACGCACCCAAACTCATGGTGGACAGCGCAATCACTGCCACGCCTACTACGGTTAATACTTTCTTCATCAGAATTGCTCCTTTCTCCTAATAAGAAATGAATTGAAAATTTCTGATTTCGATGATAATTGAACCCTGGATAAGGTCAAGAGAATTTTCCTTAAAAAAGGATTTTTGTGAGGTATATTTACCACACTCTATGGCGTTATTGCCACGCATAAGGGCGGGTTTTGAACCTTTTCCACTTGGGCGCGTTCATCGTAAAGTAATAATATTATACTGATTATACGGTACTTATGAAATTTATTCTTTTCATTTCCACAACAACATAATTTAAGGTCGAATATAAAAGATCGCCGCAAAATTTTCCGACAAAATTTTACTCTTTAAGCGAAATTGGATGGATGGGATTCAGATAGAATGCAAAAAATGCGGGCGGCGGAATAGAGAAAAATGGATCTTGGCGTCGCCGATAAACAGACTTGTGCTCTTTTTGTATTTTATCGATGTTATAATGAAGAACGAGAATTGACTTTAGATTAAAAGTATTTTTTGATTGATTAGGACTAAGAAAGGATGATGAGCCGATGATTATTCAGGCCGAAATTTGCGAAGATGGCGTGGTGAAAGTGAGCGATCCTGAACTGCGAGGGAAGAAGATTTTGTTGACGGCGCCCGACCGAAAAGAAACGCCAACTAAAGGGATAACGAATTGGAATGAGATTTGGAAGATTTTCCAGGAAGCGGATGCCATAGATTTTCCCCGCAGGAGCCATGAGGACATATTGCGCGATCTGAGAGCGTTCAGGGAATCGGAATGATGGCTTACGTGGATTCCTCTCTCCATCCCCAAGTCCCCAAGTCCCCTACTCCCCAAATCCTCTCGTCCCCAAGTCCCCTCCTTTTCTATTTGGGAATGATTAGTGATGAAAGATGAACGGTGAATGAGATTGATGGGTCAAAAAACGCGATCCATCCTACTTTTTTCTAGTCTCCCTGTCCCAAAGTCCCAAAGTCCCAAAGTCTCCGAGCGCCATTTCATCCATTCCGCTTGACATCCCGCCTTGCATCCTTTGTACTTCCTTCATTGCCATTCCACTCTATTTTCATTAACAGGGAGACGTATGATGAGCAGGACAATCCTTCACTTCGTGGCTGCTATCACGATGTTGAGCATGACGATTTGTACCGGATGGTGCGCAGAATCCTCGGCTGGGATTTGGCCATCTTATCTGCGCTGCGAGTATCGCGTCGATCCTTTGGGCATCGATATTCCCCAGCCCCGGTTTAGCTGGGAGTTGGATTGTTCCCATCCCGAAGCGCGAATGCAAAAACAGAGCGCTTATCAAGTGTTGGCGGCCAGTTCGCTTGATCTTTTGAATTCGGGGCAGGGCGATTTTTGGGATTCCGGAAAAACGGCTTCCGATCAAACGTCCCAAGTCGTTTATTTGGGGAAAGCGTTGGAATCCAATATGGATTGCTGGTGGAAGGTGAGGGTATGGGATCAGGACGATAAAGCCTCCGATTGGAGCCGCCCGGCGCGTTGGAGTTCGGGATTGCTTAAGCCGCAGGATTGGAAAGGACAGTGGATCGAAAAACCCTTCCGCATGACCTTCGAACGCTGCAAGTGGGTATGGAATCCCGATGGCGATCCGCGAAACTCTGTTCCGGAAGGAACCTTTTATTTCCGCCGCCGCTTTCATTTGGACGGGACATCGCAAGCCGCAAAGTTTTTGATAACGGCGGACGACCGTTTTGTTCTTTTCATCGACGGGAAAGAGATTGGGAAAAGCGTAGGAGGCGCGGATTCCTGGAAGAAACCGCAAATAATAGAACTAGATTCGTTGAGCGCGGGCGATCACGCCGCCGCCGTTGTCGCCGTCAATGAAAAAGCCAGTCCGGCGGGATTGACCGGCAAATTAATGATCCTCGCCAATAACCATCAATTGGTCATTCCCATCGATGAGACTTGGAAAGTTTCCTCTAAGGAAGCGGATGGATGGAAAACGGCGGGTTTCGACGACGCCAGTTGGAAAAACGCCCGCGTCATCGCCGCCGTAGGCGAAGACGGATCGCCGTGGGGCGTTCCGGGAGACGAGGACGGTCTTATCCTGCCGCCGCCGCCCTATTTTCAAAAAGTCTTCCGCGTCGAAAAACCCGTCAAGCGGGCGTTCGTTTATGCGACGGCGCAGGGCGTTTACGAACTGCGTCTCAATGGCGAGCGGGTGGGAGAGGATTATTTCGCTCCCGGCTGGTCCGATTACCGTAAGCGGCTGTATTACAACGCCTACGATATTACCTGCCAATTGCGTCAGGGCGAGAACGCCGTGGGGGCGATTCTTTCCGATGGCTGGTTCGCGGGCTACGTGGCCTGGGGGCGCATCCGCAACCGTTATGCGGGCGAGCCGAAACTGCGGGCGCAGATCAACATCGAATACGCCGATGGAACCTCGGAAATCGTCGGTACAGATACGTCTTGGATGGCGATTCATCAAGGCCCCATCCAAGAAGCCGACTTTCTCATGGGCGAGGTTTACGATGCGCGTAAGGAATTGAAGGGCTGGGCTACAACCGATTTCGCGTTGAAGAGAGGCGACAGTCCATACATTTTGGGATCGGATTGGAGTTCAGCGGCGTTGTCGACTTCCGGCAAGGAATTGGACGTCGAATTGAACGCCTATCCTGGCGTGACAGTGAAGAAAATTACGGAATTTCCGGCCAAAACGGTCTCCGAACCGCAGCCCGGCGTTTTCGTTTTCGATTTGGGTCAGAATCTGGTGGGTTGGGCGCGCTTGAAAGTACAAGGTCCGGCAGGGACGAAAGTACAACTGCGATTCGCCGAAGTGCTCAATCCCGACGGAACGCTCTACGTTACGAATTTACGCGCCGCACGAGTAATTGACTCATATATTCTCAAAGGCGAGGGCGTTGAAATGTGGGAGCCGAGTTTTACTTTCCATGGTTTCCGCTATGTCGAATTGACGGGTTATCCCGGCCATCCGCCGCAGGACGCCGTCACGGGCGTGGTACTTCATTCCGACATTGCCCCGGCGGGGACGTTCGAATGCTCCAACGGCATGGTTAATCAGTTGATTCATAACATCGAATGGGGAATGCGCGGCAACTACTTGGAAATCCCCACCGATTGCCCGCAGCGCGACGAGCGGCTGGGTTGGATGGGTGACGCGCAAATCTTCATGCGCACGGGAACCTTTAATAAAGACATCGCCGCCTTTTTCACGAAATGGATTCAGGACGTCGTCGATTCCCAGCGCCCCGACGGCTCCTTCACGGACGTGTCTCCCGACGTGGGCTTGGGCAGCGGCGTAGCCGCCTGGGCCGATGCGGGAATCGTGTGTCCTTATACGATGTATCTCGTATACGGCGATACGCGCATCCTGGAAAAGCACTACGGCGCCATGCAGAAATATATCGAGTATCTTAAAAAGAGCTGCAAGGATTTGATCCGGCCAGCCTTTGGTTATGGGGATTGGTTGTCTCTCAATGCGGATACCCCAAAAGATCTGCTGGCGACGGCTTACTTCGCTTACGTTACCAGCCTAATGCAGGAAATCGCTTCCGCCATTGGACGCGAGGACGACGCCAAGGAATACGAAGCGCTCTATCAGGGAATCCGCGCCGCCTTCGCCAAGGCGTTTGTGAAAGCAGACGGCCAGGTGCTAGCGAACACCCAGACCGGCTATGTTCTGGCGCTGCGCAGCAGCTTGATCCCGGAGGATAAGATTCCGGCGGCCATGCGCCACCTTATTCGCGATCTGATGGTGCGCGATTATCACTTCTCCACCGGTTTTGCGGGATTAAAGGATTTGCTGCTTATATTGACGCGCAACGGCCGCATCGATATCGCCTACAAACTATTACTTAACGATACGTTTCCCTCTTGGGGATACGAGATCAAGAATGGCGCTACCACCATTTGGGAACGGTGGGATGGTTGGACGGACGAGTTCGGCTTCCAGGATCCCGGCATGAATTCCTTCAACCATTACGCCTACGGCGCCGTGGGCGAGTGGCTCTATTCCACCGTCGCCGGGATTGATGCGGACGCTCCTGGATACCAAAGAATCGTCATCCATCCTCAACTCGGCGGAGATTTGGATTACGTCAAAACCAGTTATCGATCCATTAATGGCTGGATTGACAGCGAATGGCGCCTGACGGAGGACGAATTTCAATTGAATGCAAGAATTCCCGTCAATACGGAAGCTATGATATTCGTCCCCGCCGAAAAAGCAGACAGCGTAGCGGAAAGCGGAAAACCGGCGGGGGATTCGCTTGGAGTTTCCTTTGTGGATTTGAAGAATGGCGCGGCGATCTACCATGTTGGATCGGGGCGTTATTCGTTCGCGGCGAAAAGGCCATAGGGAATCGTTCAAGAGCCGTAAACGGTTTTTCGGAAATATATTATGCCTTTGAAGGGGGCGCGCCGTTGCGCGCCCCTTTTCGTCTTTGGGCATAGGGATGCGATTTAAGGAGAGTGGTTTCCATCTCTCTCCCGCATTTTTTATGAATGGGAGGTATTTTTTTATCGGCGCAGGTTATATAATTATATAAAATGAAAGAGATTTGCTGATTTTCAATTTGTTATTATATCCGCCGCTTTCGAATTTTTTCTTTTTCGAATCTCGACGGGCCATTGCGTCATAATGGGAATAGAGGAGTTATTATGCCGGAACGGGAAAATAACTGCCTTTCCATTCATTGGCAAATAGGCCGGGAGTTTTTGAAAGCCGAACCTGCGATGAAGCGTTCTTATGCGCTTGATAAGAACGCCCCGATTTTCCCCATTATTGAAAATGAAATTCTATCGATCGTCTCTCTCTCCGAATTGCAAGTTTATAAAGTGCAATGGTTGATTAGCGGAAAAAAAGAGAAGAGAGCCGCTAAAGATTATGTTCCTAGCGAAAGGTTGGAAGAATCTATCCAAAAAGTCGAATATTCGCGATGGATGACGGAGAAAGCGATCGAGATTCTTTTCGAATTGCAGGAAATGGAGTCTTTGGAAAAAAACGAGCAAAGCAAGCGGCTGGTTGAGTTGAACAAAACAATCCGGCAAGCGCTGGCTTTCTATATGGAAGCGGATTTCCAACTCTACAAATTTAAATTCGCCAATCCAAACATTGAGCAAATCGAACGAATCAAGGCCTCGATCGAATACGCCGCGAAAGTGAACGATATGCGATCCGCCGAGGAATTGAAGATTCGCTATGGTTCTTTATTGAGTAAAGAACATTTATACGCCAAGCGCCTGGAACCTCTTTACGAGCCGATCCTCGAAGCGGAAGAGAAAATGGCTTCGGCTTTTTGGGAAATGGAAACGATGCTTTATCAACTAAACGACAAATATTCGCAATATCTTTTTATGGCTTATCAGACATTGCAGGATTATGCCGCTTCATCAAAACAATCTATCACGATCGCGGACCTAATTAAGGAGAACGAGGAAATTCAAAAACAGACCGACATTCTGCACGACCGCGAGATAAACCGCTCCGCCGAGATCAAAGAAAGAGTAAATTTGTTGAATGAAATTAACAGTAATTTGGATACGATTATCAAGCAACAAAATTCCATGAACGAATATATGCAAAACGCCGTATTGGAAATATGCAAATCCGGCCTGTTGTCTTGACAATTCGATTTTGCAGGATGGGTCATGTTGTCTGAGTCATCGAATGTAAAATATGTTAATAATGATGGGTCAAACAACGCAACCCATCCAACTTTTTACATTCCAAAAACTTTCATCCCATTCCCATAAAAAAGCCCTTCGACGAAATCGCGGCCTAATCCCGATCTTTCCACGGCTTTTTTGATGGCGCGCAGTTCTTCGTA
The DNA here is from genome assembly GCA_040755155.1 of Candidatus Omnitrophota bacterium. Taxonomy (NCBI): domain Bacteria; kingdom Pseudomonadati; phylum Candidatus Omnitrophota; species Candidatus Omnitrophota bacterium. The sequence continues at coordinate 10,252 of JBFMBP010000054.1, forward strand.
AAGAAAGGATGTGAAAACTAACTTCCGGTGATCGTCCGAGATGGAGAGTTCCCACGGAACGGGGGTTACGTAGGTATATTGATCGTTGATCTCTACTGATTTGCCGGGAGCCAGGGCGATAGGGATGTCGGTTCCATAGAGAATTTTTTCCGGGCTGACGTTTTGGAAAAGGTATTCCATCACTTCCCAATGGTTGAGCATGGCAAGGTCGAAATAGAGATTGGGAATGTCCTTCAAATTGTGCAGTTGGCCGACGATGTTTTTGAGATAATAGGCGCGGCCAATATGCGCCAGGACGATGCGGGCGCGGGGATATTTGACGCACAGTTCAATGACCTGCCTCTGATTGAGCGGATCGGCCAGGCGTGCCTTGCGAGGAATGTGGAGCATGACGATCAGTCCGAGTTCGTCGGCGATCTCCATAGCCCAATCGGGCAGCATTTCGGGAATCTCCACGTCGTTGAGATTGGGCTTGCGCACGTAATCCAGATAGGGCTTCAATCCTCGAAAACGGCCGTTCTCAAGATCGCGGCGCAGCAACTCAGGAGCGTCTTCCAAGGGATCGAAGAGGCGGAAAGGAAAGAAGCGGCGGTTGTCGCACTGTTCGGCGAGATAGGCGTTATTACGTTGACGGTCGTACTTGACGTGGGGAAAGCCGAAACAGACGGCCAGCGTACGGCGTCCGGGATAGATTTCTGATAGATCATGCTCCAAATCGGCGAGATCGTAGCGTCCGATAGGATGGCCGCCGCAGGAATAAGGTTCCTCTGCGGGAACAACTCCCTCGTTGAAAACGTGGACATGAAAATCGAGAATAACCGGCGGCAGAAATGCGTCGAATTCTTCTTTGAAAATGATCCGGTTTCGTTCGTGTTTGGTGGTTTCGCGCCACATGGGATTGCCTCGATTTGATAGTTTAATTAGAAAAAGAGTCCGGAGAAAATCAGCATTAGCGATAGAATCATAACGGCGAAAATCGACCACCATAAAACGACGCTGGAATACCAGTTTTCACCCAGTTCGCTGAAGATATTGAGGCGGCGCCAATTGAGCGTCAATTGGTCCGTCACTTGTTCCGGGCGGGGCGGAGCGGTCGCCAGGCTGACGCCGATGCAAACGGCGATGCAGAAGAGCCAATTGATGATGGCTTGGTTGGCGTATGGTTCCAACCATACGAGATGATGGGGCGATTGGACGTAAATTTTCATCAGGATGCCCAAGAGAAAGCCCAGAAGCGCCGCCGTCAACGCTCCCTGGCCGTTGATGCGGCGGAAAAGAATACCCAAGAGGAAAATGGCGGCGAAAGGCGGAGCGAAGAAGGCGTACAGCGATTGGATGTAAACGAAAAGGCTGACCTTGATAAGGCCGATGAAGCCCGCCAATACGATGGAGACGACTAGGATAATTACGGAAGACCACATGCCCATCAACACCAGCGATTTTTCCGAAGCGTCTGGACGAATCCAGCGTTTATAAATATCCAGCGTGAATATTGTGGCGGTGGAATTGAGTACGGAATTGACCGTAGATTGAATCGCTCCAAAAAGAGCCGCTAAGAACAAGCCGCGCAAGCCCGCCGGGACCAGTGTTTGCAGCATCGTAACGTAGCCTTTGTCCGCTGCGGATTTAACCTGCTCCCAAGGCAGGGTCAGCACTTCGGGGTAGCGGGCGAAGAGAATCAAGCCGGGGAAAACGACGATGACCGGCATGATGACTTTCATGTATCCCGCCAAAACGATGCCCATGCGGGCGTGATACATGTTTTTCGCGCCCAAAACTCGCTGGATCATAAATTGGTTGAGCACGTTGTACCAGATGCTGACGGAAAAGATCGTGAAGATCAGGGATGGCCAGGGTACGACTTCGTGAGCAGCTGGTTGAATGACGGAGAGGCGGTTGTAATGATCTGCATGGGCAATCTGCTGGGCGTTGCGCGCCGCTGCTTCCGCCCAGGCGCCCGTCTGGGCGCGATTGCGTTCGATCATGATCTTGAAGCCGTCTAGCAGGGAGTGCGAATCGCCGGAAAGCATATACAAGCCGAGAATGGTAACCATCAGTCCTCCCGCCAGCATGATGATGACGGTGAAGAAATCGGTCCAGGCGACGGACTTCAGGCCGCCGTAGATAGCCCAACTTCCCGCCACGACTCCCAAAGCGATGATTGAGAACCAAAGATTCCAACCGAAGAGCGTTTGCAGCGCCAATCCCCCGCCGTAAAGCACTGCCGCCAGAAAGGCGACCACATTGCTGACGATGGTGACGAAAGCGAAAAATTGGCGCAGGGCGGAGTTGAAGCGCTTCTCCAGAAATTCGGGCGTCGTAAAGACTTTCGCCGTCAAGAGAAAGGGGATGAATATCCAGATCAAGAGGGTGAAGGAGCCAATGTTCAGCCATTCCGAGGTTGCGACGCAGACGCCGTAGACGTAAGCGCTGCCGATCATGCCGATGAAATGTTCGGAACTTATGTTGGATGCAATGAAAGAGCCGCCGACGACATACCAAGGAAGGCTGCGGTCCGCCAGAAAATAATCGCCGGAATTCATCTTCTCCTTGCGTCCAACCCAAAAGCCGATGAAGCATAGAATTACGAAATAGGCTCCGAAGGCGGCGTAATCCAAGGCATCCAGCGGGAAGAAGTTCTCGGCATTCATCGAGGCAGCATCCTTTCATCCTAAAAACAGCGATTAGCGACCAACGATTAGTAAACAATTCAACTAGGGCAATGACCGTCTCTTCATCATACGGCAGGCGCTTCCCAAAAGGGAACCGCCGCAAAGCCAAAGCTGCGCAGAAATATTCTTGTTGGCAACGAGAGTAGAAACGATAAAACTCGTTGTTTTTTTATGGCTTAGGCGATATCGATTGGTTATGAACCAGGGGATATTATCGTTCTATCTGCAGAAATCCGCATAACATCCACCCTCCCCGCGATGAAATGTAATCGCAGTTTTCTTTCTGCCTCGACGTAAAGTTAGATGACAATTAATTTTAGATTAATAATAATTCTTAAACGAACGGAAGACTTTAAAATCCTTTTTTAACATAATAGGATAGACTAAATTTTAAATGGACTGTAATTATAAAGGTCTTAATTATATTGTTTCCAAAGGATTAATGCGATTTCTTCAAGTAGAGAGAGAAAAAGTTTTTGAGTTGGCTAAACGACGGTTCGATGGGAAAAACCGGCGATATCGTGTCCGTAGAGTGTTAGCGTTATATAAATTTGAGCCTCTTGCAAAACTCTATTATTCCTCCCCCAAGCCTGGGAGAGGTTAGGAGGGGGTTGTTTTAAGTCTAATAAAATCAACCCCCCTCTAACTCCCCCCAAACTTGGGGGGAGAATTGAAAGCGGATTTTATTAATTTTGCAAGAGCCTCAAATTTATATGCCGAAATATCGTTTGGAATGAAGATATTCCGTTGCCGGATGGGAAATGAATTTTGTTTGAGGGAATGATTGAGATATGCGGACTTCGGATTTAATGATGAGCAATAATCGCGTCTACTCTGAAATCGGCGAACGGGTGCGCATGGTGGAAGATTGGCTAAAATCGCATGTCGAGCTGGAAGCATTGATAAAGGAGAGAACGGCGGAGCTGCAAAAAGCCAATGAAGAGTTGCGGAAAGAAATCGCCGTACGCAAACGGACGGAAAACGAATTGCGGGTGTCCGAACAAAAGTTGAATTCCATCATCAAATTGTCGCCGGATATTATCTATCGATTGGACGAGAACGGTATTATTACTTTCATCAGCCACGCCGTGCGGGAATATGGATACGCGCCGGACGAGTTGATCGGAACGAGACTACTGGATCTCGTGGTTCCACAATGCCGTGGAAAAGCCTTTCACCGCCTCAATGAAAGAAGAACCGGATTTCGAAGTACGAGGTGTTTTGAAATTCAATTGCTATCGAAGAAAAAGATTAGGAAATATTCCTCCTGCGAAGCGGAAGCCAGCCAGGAATATCCTTATTTTCTTATTTCCGCCCAAGGATTGTATCAAGAGGATGAAGGGGGAATAAAGCGCTTTATTGGAACGCAGGGAACCGCAAGAGACATCACCCAGCGCCGGTGGCTGGAACAGGAGATTTTAGAGATCAGCCATCGGGAGCAGAGAAGATTTGGACAGGATTTGCACGATGGTTTATGCCAGCATCTGAAAAGCGTGGAGTATTTACTCGCTGTTATGAGGAAGAATTTGGAGGGAAAATCGCTGCCGGAAGCGAAAGAAGCCTCCAAAATCGCGGGATTGGTCAATCAAGCCGTTTCTCAAGCCTATGCTCTAGCAAAAGGACTTTGCCCAGTAGACCTCGACGAAGGCGGGCTTATGACGGCGCTGCAACAACTGACCGCCAATATATCCAAGTATTACAGTATTTCGTGTTCATTGGAGTTCGACTGTCCGGCGCTCCTAGCGGATAATTCCGTGGCGATCCATCTTTACCGCATTGCTCAGGAAGCGGTTTTCAACGCCGTCAATCACGGCCATCCGCAAAAAATTTTGATCGGAATATCGAAGATTGGCGATAGGATCGTTCTTTTGATCCGAGACGATGGGAAAGGCATTCCTTCGGAAGAAATCCTAGCTTCCCATAAAGGAATGGGGTTGGATATCATGCGGCATAGGGCGCGCGCTATCGGCGGCGATTTCGATATCCGCCAAGAGCCGGAGGGAGGAACGTCGGTCGTTTGCGCCTTTCCGGCAAGCAACGGTTCGCGTTGGTGGAAGCCATGATGCCGAAAGAGAAGCGTTCGCGCCTATTCATCGTTGACGATCATCCTCTCATGCGAATGGGCATCGCCGCGCTGATCAACCAGGAATCCGATTTAGCGGTTTGCGGAGAAGCGGGAGACGCCGTTCAAGCCTTGAAACTGATATCGGAAATCCATCCCGATCTCGCCATCGTCGATCTATCTTTGAAAGACGCCAGCGGAATCGAATTGATCAAACAAATTAAAGCGCGCAACGATCGGATCGCCATCCTGGTTGTAAGCATGTACGACGAATTTCTCTATGCGGAACGGGCTTTCCGGGCGGGAGCGATGGGATACGTCATGAAACAGGAAACGCCTGAACGATTGTTGGAAGCCATTCGGCGCGTGTTGCGGGGAAGCGTTTACATGAGCGACGGTTTGAATGAGAAAATGGTTTATCAACTCGTTACCGGCCATTCGGGGCTTTCTCCTTCTCCGATGGAGCAGCTCAGCGACCGGGAAATGGAAGTGTTTCATCTGATTGGCCGGGGCTTCAAAATATGTCAAATCTCTCAAGTAATGAACGTCAGCGTCAAAACGGTGGAAACCTATCGCAATCGCATCAAAGAGAAATTGAACATCAAGCAATCCAACGAGCTGTTGCAATACGCCATTCAATGGCTTCAAAACAAATCCGCTTAAAAAAAGCGGCTGGCGGCCGGTAAAGAAATTCGAAGATTTAAGAAACGCGTTTTACTCAGCTTTGGGAAGAGGCTGAGAGTGAGATATTCGAAAAGCGGCTAGTAGAAAAGGGATTGCTATAACTATGAAAATGCCGCGCTGAGCGGATAGGAGTTGGCGATTGTTGGGATTAGATGTAAAATAAATTTACACGAAATGGCAGGGTAACAACAGAGAAACGGCTATATTTTTGGATGGGGTTTTGGGGCTGCGAATCCATGATCTCTACAATTATTGGGTGAATTTAGTCATTCCTCCTGCGCGCTCTAGCGCCGGTCTCTATCTATATTTGATCTTATCCATTCATTTTGTTACGGTTCTGTCATGCTTTTCTTCGACATTTACTATACGGATAATCCATGACACGAAAAACGGGATTTTCCCTGATAGCCCGCCTTTTTAATTAAATGAATAATACTCTCGTTATTTATTTCAATTTTTTAAATTTCTATTATCGGCGAAATTGAAAGAAATATTTAGCATCATTAAGAAAAAAAGACGGTAGAAAGGAGGTTGCGCCATATCCCATTTCGCTGGATGTTTGCTTTCATCGTGCAAAGCGAACGCATATCGGTATGGAGAAGATCGTTAAAGAGCCTTATCGAGAAATGAATCAAAGGAAAGCGGCGATATGGCGAGAGAATGGAATTCCGCAATATGGGCGTATAATTAGGATTCTTTTTTTAGGGGGGGCGGTAATTTCGTCAACAGAAAATTGTTTTGAACGAAAAACTCCAACAAGGAAGGAGGAGTTTCTTGATGTTCGATTTGAATGGAGTGGATGGGGTCGATCCTAACGAAAAATTCAATTTCAAAAAAAACGCCGGCGAAGCGAGCCGGCGCCTATCGCTCTACGGCGCCAAAACGATTCGGCGTCTGTCGGAAGCGGCGGAAAATCACAAGAAGCGAATCCTAAAAACGTTTCGGGAAATCGTCGATTTGCTCCTTTCCGTTCTGGGAAATCCCGAAGGGATGGGAGTGCGCGTCGTTTTTGGCGAATGGACATTCGAGTCGGGCCATTTTTCCGAGTCTTCATTCATAAAGCATTATGGTATGCGGGGGAATAATAAGGAATACGGATTGTTGGAGATTTCCTATTCCGGCGATGAAGCGTCATGCCTGTCTTTTTTTTCCGAAAATAACGAGCGGTTGTTCCAAAAGATCGCCTCTCTTATCGCTGGACTTTACGAGTCGAACGAATGGATCGTCCGAGGCAGAGGGGAGTGGATGGGGATGGAATCCTCTCCGCGGGCCTTTCCGAACGATCGATCCAAAAATTGGGAATGGGAGCTCACCGGGAACCGCCTGGCCTATTCGGAGGAAGCGAAGGAAATCCTTGGACTCGCGCCAGCCGCCGCCGGAAAAGAACCGGAAGCGTTTTCCCGCTTGAATGCTTTTCTGGAAAAGGTGCATCCCGACGATCGGGAAATCGTCGAAACGAGAATCTACGCCGCCGTATACGATGGCGTTCCTTATCGCGTGGAGTATCGCATCCATCCATCGCCCGGCGTCGAGCGGCATATTCGGGACGAAGTGGAAATCTATTTTGGAGAAGACGGGCGGCCGGTTCGACTGGCGGGATTGATTCGCGATGTTACGGATATAAAGAAAACGGAAAAGGAATTGCGCGATTCCGAAGCGCTGTATCAATCTCTCGTCGAAAACCTGCCTCAAAATATATTCCGCAAAGACATGAAAGGGCGTTTCACCTTTGCGAACCGGAATTTTTGTTCCGCGCTGGGCCGATCCTTAGATGAGATCGTCGGGAAGACGGATTACGATTTCTATCCTCCATCGCTGGCGGAAAAATACTCGCGCGACGATCGGCGGGTGATCGAATGCGGCGGAACGTTCGAAACGGTGGAAGAGAATCAAAATCCCGGCGGCGAGACGACTTACGTTCAGGTCGTAAAAACGCCTATTTACAACGCCGTCGGGGAAACGATCGGCGTCCAGGGGATTTTTTGGGACGTATCGGAAAAAAGGCGCGTCGAGGAGACTCTGGCGCGGGGCAAGGAAGAGTGGGAACAGACTTTCGATTCCGTACCCGACTTGATCGCCATCATCGATGAAGAACAGAACATCCTTCGCGTCAATATGGCTTTGGCGGATCGGTTGGGATTGCCGCCGAAAGAAGTAATAGGACGGAAATGCTACGATTTACTGCATCAAACCGGCCAACCGCCAAGTCATTGTCCTCAAAGCGGTTTGAAATCGGCGGAACGAAAATGTTCGATGGATGTGCATGAAGAGCGTTTGAGGGGCGATTTCCATTTCATAGCCGCCGGATTGCTCGATAAAAGCGGCCGGCAGATCGGCAGCGTTCACATTCTGCGGGAGATCACCGAACGATTGAAGCTGGAAGAGCAGCTGCGTCAATCGCAAAAGATGGAGGCGATCGGAAGGTTGGCCGGAGGCATTACGCACGATTTCAACAATCTGTTAACCGTCATCAACGGCTACAGCGAGTTGTTGATTTTGGGGATGGATAAAAACCATCCTATGCGCCGTTATATCCATGAAATCAACAAGGCGGGAATGCACGCCGCCTCCCTGACGAAACAACTCCTGGCCTTCAGCCGCAAGCAAAAGTTTAAAATGGAAATTATCAATCTCAACCATATCGTCGCCGATATGGAAAGCATAATCCGGCGGTTGATTGGATCGGATATCCAGATGAATTTCTATTTGGATTCCCAGTTGGGATATATGAAGGCGGATCCGGGACAGATCGAACAAGTCGTTTTGAATCTGGCGATCAACGCCAAGGACGCCATGCCCAATGGAGGCAAATTGTCGTTCGAAACTTCGAATGTGAACCTTGATGAACTTTTCGTTTCGCAGCATATTGACATGAAGCCTGGTTCGTACGTCATGCTGGCCGTCAGCGATACGGGATGCGGCATGAGCAAAGAGACGGCGTCTCGCATTTTCGAACCGTTTTTCACGACGAAAGAACCGGGGAAGGGAACGGGATTGGGGCTGTCCACCGTCTTCGGAATCGTGAAGCAGAGCGACGGCGCCATCTGGGTCTATAGCGAACCGGGCCGTGGGGCTACCTTTAAAATCTACTTCCCTCAGGCCGAAGCGATTGGCGTAAAACCGATGTCTCAAAGAAAAACATCTTCTATCAATTTGTACGGCAACGAGACTGTTTTATTAGTGGAGGATATCGATTTCGTCAGGACCTTGGTTCGCAGCATTCTTCTGCGTTACGGCTACGCCGTGCTCGACGTGAGCGATGCGGCGGAAGCGTTGACGGCCATCGAGAATTACGATGGCCGGATCCAGATTTTAATCACCGATGTGGAGATGCCCGCTATGACGGGGCTGGATTTAGCCGAACGTCTAAAAGCCAGCCTGCCGGATTTGAAAATCGTTTATATGTCGGGGCATACAGCCAACGATATCTATAATAACCATCATCTCGATCCAGCCGCCCATTTTCTCCAAAAACCTTTTACGCCGATCGATCTTGTCGGTAAAATTCGGGAGGCGCTCGATGAGCCGCCGCCGACCGCCGAGTAGGCGATACACTTTTGAGGCGTCTTCCGGCGAAAGGGATGTTGTTTTCGTTTAATGGAAGCGGCGTTCTTTTGTCTCGCGGCGATAAGACGAACCCCGCCGTATGATTTTTTTGCTTCTCCGACAATTCCATCGAATCCAACGCATCGTTATTCGATAGAGGGATGAAACCGTTTCAATTCGTATATTGAATCGAAGGGCATTCTATTGTAGATTGAATAGGATTAGCGAACGACTAATGAAAGATTACGAGGATTTGGGATGAAAAGGATTGGCTTCTCCCTTGGAGTTATGGTTGCGATGGCCGTTGCTTTCGCTGGGACGTGCTTCTCCCAAACCGTAGATTTCGTTCATTACGCCAGATATGACAATCCTCCCGCCCAAGCGGATTACATAGTAAAAGTTACCGAAGAAATTACGTCCGTCGAACGCTTGGTTTATACGAAGGATTATCCTTTCAATGGAACTACGTCTTTAAAAGTCGAAAGGCTCGAGGGAACGGCAGCGCCGGACAAGAGCCTCAATGCGAATTTCTTTCGCTATGACGACGAAAATCTATATGTGGTAGCTTCCATCGTCAACGATTCCGTGTACGGCAAAATGGAAATTTTGTTGAATCCTTACGTTTCTGTCCCGCGTTTCGCGGCGGCGGGTGTAACGTTTTCCGGCACGGCGGAAACCCTTGTGCATATAGGACCGATTCCAGCTTTGGTTACGGTGACCGTATCCTATTTTTTCGCCGGCTTGGAAACCGTTGAAGTTCCGCTTGGCCGTTTCGAAAACGCCCTGAAAGCGGAAACGTCAAAAACGATCTCACTTGGGGATTTGGAAATGGCGGCGATAAGAACGACGGAATGGTATCATCCTCTGGCCGGTTTGATTAAATCGTATGGGATGGATTCGAAGAAAACGGCGGAACTGCAAGAGATCGCTCCTCCGCTGGAATCGCCGTCGGGCATCGGCGAATGGCGGCATATGGAAGCCGTTATTCCATCCGGCGCTTCCGCCTCCAAGGCCAACTCCCATCCCTAAAAAAGACGGCGGCCGAGAGATCAACCTGGATTTGTCATACCCTGGACGAAACGCCCATCGTCTCGATCATATTCAGCCGGAAAGGAGAGTGGAAAGTGATTTCTCGGATTACCGTCAAACCACTTGTTTGCAGGAAAGAAAGTTTACTCTCCAACGGGGCGCTGTGGGCGTTTTTTTTGGCGTTTTTCCTTTCTATGACGGCGAAGGCGGAGAGCGCCATCGTCAATGAGTCTTCCCCAAAGCCGCCTAAGGACGCCATCGAACTCAGTTTGGAAGAATTGATCAACGTCAAAATCACCTCCGTTTCCAAAAAACCGGAAAAACTGACGAACGCTCCCGCCGCCGTTTTCGTCATTACGCAAGAAGATATCAAGCGTTCCGGCGCGACGAGCATCCCCGAAGCGCTCCGGTTGGCGCCGGGCTTGCAAGTGGCGCGGATCGATGCCAACAAATGGGCGATCTCGGCTCGCGGATTCAACGATCGATACTCCAATAAGTTGTTGGTTTTGATCGACGGCCGCACCGTCTATACGCCGCTGTTTTCCGGAACGTATTGGGAATCGCAGGACCTTCTTTTGGAAGATGTAGAGCGGATCGAGATCATTCGGGGGCCGGGAGCAGCTCTATGGGGAGCGAATGCCGTCAATGGCGTAATCAACATTATCACGAAGAACGCGAAAGATACGCAGGGCGGTTTGTTGACGGCGGGAGCGGGAACGGAGGAACGGGGCTTCAGCGGCGTTCGCTACGGCGGAAAACTGAGCGATGACGCTTATTACCGGATTTACGCTAAATATTTCAATCGCGACGATTCCGTCAATTCCGCCGGAGACAGCCAGACAGACGATTGGGACGCCGCCCGCGGCGGATTCCGGCTGGATTGGGACGAATCGGAAAGCGATTCCCTGACTCTGCAGGGAGATTTTTACAGCGAAGAATTGGGGGGATCTTACATTATTCCCGAATTAATTCCGCCTTATTGGCGCAAGTTCGACGCCGAGGACGATGCGGCGGGCGCCAACGCGCTGGCGCGTTGGCAACATGCGTTTTCCGATACTTCCGATATGGCGCTGCAATTCTATTACGATTGGACGCAGCACGACACGCCTATTTATGGAGAAGACCGCGACATTTTCGACTTCGATTTCCAACATCATTACAAATATGGGGAACGACACGATTTCGTCTGGGGGCTGGGCGCGCGCTACACGAGCGATGATATTGGAGGTTCGGAGATCGTCGAATTCAATCCTGCGACCCGCGAAGATTATCTCTTCAACGCGTTTCTTCAGGACGACATCATGCTGGCGGCGGAGGAACTCTATCTAACGTTGGGTGCGAAATTCGAACACAACGACTATACCGGCTTCGAAATCCAACCCAATGCTCGTTTGCGCTGGTCTCCCCATCCGCATCATACGCTTTGGGCTTCCGTTTCGCGGGCCGTCCGCACGCCCGCTCGCTATGAACACGACGCCAGCATCGTTTTAGGCGTTTTCCCGCCCGGCGATCCGCAAAATCCCTTGCCCTATCCATTTCTCATATGGCCGAAAGGAGACCGGGATTTTACATCGGAGAACTTGATCGCCTATGAAATGGGATACCGCTGCCTGGCGTCGGAGCGGCTGACGCTGGATGCCGCCGCTTTTTATAACGATTACCACGATCTGATCAACACCAGCTTGGGAACGTTAATCTACGAGGATTCTCCGACGAAGCATTTCATTCTTCCTTTATACGCCGATAACCAAATGAAAGGCGAGATTTACGGCGGAGAGCTGACGGCCGATTGCCGTTTGACTTCGTGGTGGCGGATGCAATTGGCCTACACCTATCTGATCATCCAATTGCGGCCGGTCGGGGACAGGGTAGGACTTATTTATTTGCACCGCATTCCGGATAATCCATCGGTTATCCGCTTGGCGTCATTCGAAAGTTTCGAATATCGCAGTCCACATAATCAAGCGTCTCTCCGTTCCTCGTTCGACTTATCGCGAGACGTGGATTTAGATTTTTGGTTTCGTTATGTAGATGCGATGAGCCGCATCGATATTCCCAGTTATGTTACGCTTGACGCCCGCCTGGCGTGGAAACCGCGAAAAAACCTCGAATTTTCCCTATGCGGCCAGAATTTGCTTGACAATCATCGCCGCGAATTCGAAACGTCCGTCGTCCATGTCGTTCCAACCGAGATCGAGCGAAGCGTATACGCAATGGTAACATGGCGATTCTAACTTGGATTCACTCTTGCCCAATCCGAAATCTACTTCCGCCTATCGCCGGAAACAGAGGGAGCCAGGCGGTTTGTTTTGTTCTTTTTGCGGCTGTTACGCTTTTTTCGCCGTTAGCGATCGTGTGGGGAAGCGTCTTCGCCCAACAGGAATCCAATTCGTCCAGTACGTATAAAGAGTATGATGTAAAAGCCGCCTATCTTTACAATTTTTTGTTATTCGTGGAATGGCCGTCCCAATCGTTCGAAAAACCGGAATCTCCCTTTGTTATTGGCGTGCTCGGAAAGGACCCGTTCAATCAAAAATTAGACGATATCGCGGAAAGAAAAACCGCCCGCAAAAGGAAAATCATCATTAAGCGTTTTAAAAAATGGGAGGACTTGGAACCGTGCCATCTTCTTTTCGTTTGCCAAGAAGAAGGGAAAAATTGGGAGAAAATTAGCGATAAAATCAAAGACTGGAAAGTATTGACGGTGGGAGATTACGACAATTTCGCGATTTTGGGAGGAATTGTTCAGTTCATAAGAGTCGAAGACACCGTCCGCTTCGTTATCAACGAAGACGCCGCGCTGTTGAAGGATTTGGAAATCAGCGCGAAGATGTTGGAACTCGCGGTTCGAGTTATCCACCAGGAAAGCCAGGAGGGTAAGAAATGAGACTGGCTTTCAGGAATATGCCGATCAAGCGCAAGCTTAATGCGATCGTTCTTTCGACGAGCGCCGTTGCATTGCTGCTTTCTTCGACGGCTTTTCTTGTCAGCGAACTCGTTTCCATTAAACAATCCATGGTCGACAACATATCGACCATGGCCGTCATCATTGGCAACGACGCGACGGCGATGCTCTCCTTCGACCGCCGGCGAGAAGCGGAAGAAGCCTTATCGGCGTTGGATTCCGTTCCTCAAATCGTTTTCGCCAGCATCCATACAGCGGACGGCGAATTGTTCGCTCAATATATCAGGAATTACGGCGATCCGGATTCTCCTCCCCTTCCCTTAAAATATCCCCTTCCCGTTTTCGCCGGCGAAGAACCGGATGGCCGCCGCTTTCTGCGGGATCGGCTGGATTTGTGGAAGCCGATTCTGTTGGATAACAAGGCGATCGGAACTGTTTTCATCCGGGCGGATTTGGCGAGATTGTATTCACGCGTATGGTGGTTCTTGGGCATCGTGGCGACGGTGATTTCGTTCTCTTTTTTCGTGGCCTATCTCTTGTCCAACCAATTGCAGCGGCTGGTTTCCGAACCGATTTTGAATTTGGCGCAGATGATGGGAACGGTTTCGATGGAGAAAAAATACTCGGTCCGAGCGGCGAAGGAGAGCGAAGACGAAATCGGCGCGCTCATCGACGGCTTCAACGCCATGCTGGCGCAAATCCAAATGCGCGACGAGGAACTCCATAGCCACAGGGAACAACTGGAAAGGCAAGTAGCCGAGCGGACGGACCAGCTGGTCAAAACCAACCGCAATCTGCGGAAGACCGTGCGGGAATTGGAACGGGCGAAAGAGGCCGCCGAGTCGGCCAGCCGCGCCAAATCGCAGTTCCTGGCCAATATGAGCCACGAAATCCGCACTCCGTTGAATGGAATGCTGGGAATGACGGAACTGCTCATGGATACGGAATTGACGAACAATCAGCGGCGTTTCGCGCAAACGGCGCATCTTTCCGGCGAATCCCTTCTCGAAATCATTAACGACATTTTGGATTTTTCCAAGATCGAAGAAGGCAAATTGGAGTTAACCGCCGTCGATTTCGACGTGCGTTCGATCGTCGAGGAAGCGGCGAATCTTCTTTCCCTGCGCGCCTATAAAAAGGGTTTGGAAATGGCGTGCGTCTTCTCCTCCGATGTACCGGCGGTCTTGCGCGGCGATCCGTTGCGTTTGAGGCAGATACTCGTCAATCTGATAGGGAACGCCGTTAAATTCACGCGCAAAGGGGAAATCGCGGTTATGGTCAAATCCGTTATAGAAACGGAATGGGAAACCACGCTGCGTTTCGAGGTGCGAGATACAGGAATCGGCATCGCCCCCAAAATTATTAACCTGATATTCGATTCATTCTATCAAGTCGACGGTTCGACGACTCGGGAATTCAGCGGGACGGGATTGGGACTGGCGATCGCCCGGCAACTGGCCAAACTGATGGGAGGAGAAATCGGCGTAGAGAGTGAACTGGGGAAAGGTTCCATGTTTTGGTTCACGGCTCGCTTTGAGAAACCCACCGTCCCGGTCCTTGCGGAGGACTCCTTCTTTTTGCATCAATTCCCGGAGGCAAAAACGCTGGTTGTGGACGGCAGCGGTCCCAGCTGCGCCATACTTCAAGGGTATCTCGACGACTGGGGAATTCCGAACGACGGCGTCGACAATGGCCTTCAGGCTTTGGAAAGGCTGAGGTCCGCCCAGGAAGCCGGCGCGCCCTACCGCCTTGCCATCATCGATCTCTCCCTGCCTGGAACGGAAGGAATGGAACTGGCGGAGAGCCTAATGGGAGACGCCGACTTTTCGGATTTGCGCCTATTGCTGCTTTCCCCGGCGCGCTTTGAGGAAGGTATTAGCGATTCGGCGCCGCCGAGCCGCCTGCGGCGACTGCCGAAACCAACGAGGCAATCCCAACTCTACGCACAACTCGCCGAATGGTTCGGTCCGACCGCCGAAAGTTCGGAAACGGCGGCGTATGTTTTTTCGGAAGATTTGCGCGAGTTAGCGGTATTCGACGCCAGAATCCTGTTGGCGGAAGACAATCCCGTCAATAAGGATGTTACGATCGCTATGCTTCATCGATTGGGTTGCCGGACGGACGCCGCCGATAATGGAAGGGAAGCGGTTGACGCCATTATGCGCCAGTCTTACGACCTCGTCTTTATGGATTGCCAGATGCCCGAAATGGATGGGTATGATGCCACGCGGCGAATACGGAAATGGGAAGCGCAGTCAAACGATAATCGAATGGCTTCAGATTCGAATCCGCCGCATGTTCCGATTGTGGCGTTGACGGCTTATGCGATGGAAGGAGATAAGGAGAAATGCCTTGCGTGCGGGATGGACGATTTTTTGAGCAAACCATTTAAAATCAAACAACTCTTTGCCGTTTTGGATCGTTGGATTCCGCAAAAACGTTCCGAGAATAAAGCGATGGCGAAGGAGCCAAACTCCGTCGTCTCGCAAAAGACGATTCCCGAAGTTTCTGCGCCGGAGACGGAGCTGTATTCGCGCTGGAGCGAGTTTTTACGTCTCCCAATGATCGATGACAACGTATTGGACGGAATCCGGCAGTTGCAAGCGGATGGGATGCCGGATATCGTCAATAAGGCGATACTCAATTACTTGAACGAATTTCCCGTTGTAAAGCGCCTGTTGGAAGAGGCGTTCCACGCCAGCGACGCCGCCGCTATTGAGAAACTGGCGCATCGACTAAAATCCAGCTGCGCTACGTTGGGAGCGGCGCGATTATCCGAGATGTTCAAACGATTGGAGAAGGGGGGGCTTGGCGATTCTCCGGAAGAATTCGCTGCGGCTATTTGGAAGGAATCCGAAGCGGTTAACGCCGCTTTTCTATCAATGCTCGGCAAGGAAACAAAATAATGGAAAACAATACTCGAGATCGTCAACCCTTAGCGCTCATCGCCGACGATGACGGCAATTTTCGCTTCCTGGCGCGCACCGCTTTGGAGCGTTCGGGATTCGCCGTGGAAGAAGCGGAGGATGGAAATCGAGCGGTAGCGGCGTTTGAACGCCTGCAGCCGGATATCATTTTGCTGGATATAAAAATGCCGGAATTAGACGGATTTTCCGCGTGCCATGCGATCCGCAAATTGCCGGGAGGCGCCCGGGCGCCCATCTTGATGATAACGGGCTTGGACGATATCGAGTCGATCAACCGGGCTTACGATGTGGGAGCGACCGATTTCATCACCAAGCCGATCAATTGGTTGATTCTAGGATTGCGAGTCAGTTTTATGCTGCGGGCGAACCAGGCGTTGATTGAAGCGATCAAGAGTGAGTATCACGACAACGCTTTTTTCGATTCATTTCCCGATAGCGAGGAGAGGAATGGGGAAGAAGCCGCCCTTGATCCCGAAGTGCTGCAAAACATCCGCACGCTGGAAAAAGAGATTGGCAAGAAAATTCTTCCCAAAGTCGCGCAGACGTATCTGGACGATTCTCCCGGAATCATTCAAAACATGAAGGCGGCCATCGCTTCCGGGAATTTAACGTTGATCCATGATTATGCTTTTCAATTCAAATCCAAGAGCGAAATCATTGGAGCCATGAGATTGATTTCCCTTTGCAAAGAATTGGATAACGTTAACCGGCGAGGATCCCTTGAAACGGCGGAAGAGGTAATTCTTGAAATTGAGACGGAATTCGAACGGTTAAAAAAAACGCTGCGGGATTTGTTGGCGTAGAGGGGAAAGTCTCCCGCCAGACGTCGCGCCGACGATTCGTTCACGCGATCCTCCGCTCTGGATGGAGCGCGCGAAACGATCGAGCTCCAACCAGGCGGCAGGAATTGCATTTGAAGCGATGCTGCGGTTCTCTCAACCGTAGGGATACATGCCTTTCTTCACTTTTTCGAGCGATTCCAGCATGTGAGTATGCTTTTCCTCGTCTTCCAGCAGAAAACCTAAAAGATACTGTTGAACGACCATCTTGGAATCTTTCAATGCGTCGAGGGATTCTTTGGCGAGTTGGATGGTCTTGTTTTCAATCTCCAGATGCTTATCGATCAAACTCCACACGTCCGCCATATCTTCGGGGGTGAGGGATATCGCTTTTTTCTTTAGGCTATCGGCGATCAATTCTTGAATACGATAGTGCATTTGCGAGTCGCGCTGGATGATTTCCATTATCAGGCGGATAACGGGATTGGATGTTTTTTCGATAATTTTGCCGGTGGAGACGACGGAAGCGTTCTCGACCTTTTGCCAATTTTCCATATTTTCTACGAGTTTTTCCATGATTTCTTTTTTCTTCATAGCGTTTTCCTCCCCTTATTTGTTGAAGTGGAGCGATTATAAATGAATAGATCGCCGGTTTGAATCCTGGTTGGCCAAATGGACAAGCTATTCGGGCGGCGGCGCTCGCGTGGCGAAAAGATGGCCGCGGGATTATAATCGGTAAAGAGTAGAATCTTGTTCGAGGCGTTGTTCCGATGGCAATAGATAGTTCTCTTAAAGGGAAAGTGTTTTTGGTAGGCGCGGGGCCGGGCGATCCCGGCTTGATTACCGTGCGCGGGCGCGATCTTATCCAACGCGCCGACGCGATCGTTTACGATCATCTGGCGGCCCCGGAATTGTTGGATTATGCGCCGGCGAAGGCGCGCCGCCTCTATGTGGGCAAAAAAGCGGGAAAGCATACGGCGAGCCAAGACGAGATCAACGAGATTTTGGTTCGCGAAGCCAAGGCGGGGAACGCCGTGGTGCGTCTGAAGGGGGGAGACCCTTTTGTCTTCGGACGGGGAGCGGAAGAATGCGTCTATCTGCGCCAATGCGGGGTGGAGTTCGAAGTCGTTCCCGGCGTTTCGGCGGCGGCCGCCGTCCCGGCTTATGCGGGGATTCCCGTCACTTGCCGCGATCTTAGCGTTTCCTTTACGGCCATAACGGGTCATGAATGCGAATCCAAGGGCGGCGCCCAAGTCGATTGGGCCGACGTAGCCCGGTTGAAGGGCGCAATCGTGATTTTTATGGGCGTATTGAATCTGCGCAAAATCGCGGCGGAACTCGTTCGAGGCGGCAAGCCCGCTTCTACGCCCGCCGCCGTCATCCGTTGGGGAACCTGCACCTATCAAAAGACGGTGACGGGGACGCTGGAGACCATCGCCGATCGCGTGGAGCGGGCCGGTCTGCGTCCCCCCGCATTGGTTGTCGTCGGCGAAGTAGTGCGAATGCGGGAGACGTTGAATTGGTTTGAAACCCGGCCCTTGTTCGGACGCGTTATTCTGCTGCCGCGCGCCCGCTCCCAAAAATCGCGGCTGGCGGCGTTGCTCGCCGAGATGGGCGCGGAAGTTTTGGAATTGCCCGCCGCCGCACACGAACTCATTCCGCTGCCGGACCGGCTGGAGGAGATGGCGCGCCAGGCGTTGGATTTCGATTGGATCCTTTTTCCCGGCGCGGAGAGCGTAAAGTCCTTCTTCACCGCGTTGGACGGGATTGGGCGGGATGCGCGCAGCCTGGCGCGGCTGCGGATCGGGGCGCTGGGCGAAGAGACGGCGGAGGCGCTGCGCAGTTTCGGCGTCCGGGCGGATTTTCTGCCCAGCCGTTTTTGTTCCGCTGCCGTCGTCGAGGAACTGTCCCGCCAATTTCCTTTGGATGGAATGCGGATGCTTCTTCCATACGAGGGAGAAACGCCGGAAGGATTGGCTCATGCGCTGCTAGCGGCGGGGTGTCGCGTAGAACGCGTCTTTGTCAGTGTCCATTCCCAACCCGAAACCGGCGCGGCGTTGAATGGAAGGAAAATCGATCTGGCGGCGTTTACTTGCTCCGCCGCCGTAAAGGCTTTCGCGGCCCGTTTGGGAGTGGAAGAGGCGAGGCGCCTCGCAGAACGGACGCTCTTTGCTTCCATCGGTCCGCAAACTACGATGGCTTTGCGATCGTTCGGCCTGCCCGCGAATATCCAGGCGGATCCTTCCGGTCTCCCGGAACTGGCGAATGCCATCGCCGCTTATTATACCAATGATGCGGATAAGGATTGAGGGAATGATAAATGATGAATGGGCGGGTGGCAAAAGCAAGGTTGTTTCTGCCCTTGCATCCTTTTAGAGATTATGGCGATGCTCGCATCGCTCGATCCACCCTGCAATCTATTCACTTTTTACTCGTCGCTGCTTTTCGCGAAACGGCGCATTCCTTCTTCCGCTAGAGACCGAATTTCGGGATGGAGGGATTGGAGATATGGGCGAATGCGTTCTGCGGCTTGCGCGGCGAAGGACGAGTGGATCGGTCCGATGCGGTTGACGGCCCATAACGCGCCCAGAATCGCGAAATTTTCTTTTACGGAATTTTCTTCTTCCAGTTCCAAAACGCCGAGGAGCGGCGCGAGAAATTCCGGCAGCGCCTCATGATTCTCCGCCAGAATAGCGCCAAGGGCTTGAGGCGCCATCCATGCGATGTTGCCCGATTCGTCGTTGAGCGCCCATAAAAGCCTGCGGCAGAAATCCCGCACGTACGCCGGATCCTTTTTCACCCAAACGGAAGCGGCGGCCGCCAAGGCTTCCACTGCGCGCCAGCGAATTTCCTTGTCGGCGTCGAATGTCCGGGCGAATAATAGGCTTAGTATGGTTTTTCGTTTTTCCGCCAGCCGCCGAATGCCGTCCCAATCGCATCCTGCCAAGCAGTCGAGAATTTCGCGTTTCATTGAGAAAAAGCCTCGTTTGTTATTCCGTCTCGATTGATTTTAGCGCGAACCCAGCGTATAATTTATCTATCTTCCCCGTTTTAGGAAATGGAATAAAAAAGCTGTTAACCGAAATCCGCGTTTATCTTCTTTATCGATTCGCCTCAAATTTTAAGATTTTATTGGCGAAATCTCGGAATAGCCCCGTTGATTCCAGGATTTTCGCCGTATGCCTTGACTTGGTGAATTAATTATATTAGCTTGAGCGTAGTTTGCGATAATTTTTTTATGCGATCCAGGGTTTCCGCACGCGATGCTGGAACCTATTAATGAACG
The DNA here is from genome assembly GCA_040755155.1 of Candidatus Omnitrophota bacterium. Lineage (NCBI taxonomy): Bacteria > Pseudomonadati > Candidatus Omnitrophota > Candidatus Omnitrophota bacterium. The sequence goes on from JBFMBP010000054.1 coordinate 30,142, forward strand.
CGAATGGGATTTTTTTCCCAACCGGTAACTAAGTCCGGCCTAATTCTATTCTCTTGTTATAACTATGCGCGTTGATTTATCCCCAAGCGAGGGCGTACGGCATAATACCGTATGCCAGACGGAGGAAGGTACGCTTCCTTGGGACGGCATTTGCCGATAAATAGCGAATGAGCCTAGATTATTGATGGATTCTTACCGTCGATTTGGACGGAGGAATATCGAATCTATAGATGTCTATCGTCTGGGAAAGGAGGTAGGGCTTACTCGATGCTTGAGTCGATCGACGCGCGAGGAATAAGCGTTGCTTCGATCTCCTAAAACGATTTTCAAATCTGCGCCTGAACCGGCAATCCAAAGAACCGCGAAATGGATGAGAGTTTCGGTCTACGGGGCGGGCTAATTTGACAATCGTTCCAACTTTGAACAAGAACGATCGATGGATGAGGAGGATTAATTTATGCCAAGCTACGTGATTCCAGAGAAATGCGACGGTTGTAAAGCGCTGGATAAAACGGCGTGCCAATACATTTGTCCCAACGATTTGATGGCGCTCAACAAGGACATCATGAAGGCGTACAACCGCGAACCCGAAATGTGCTGGGAGTGCTACAACTGCGTAAAAATCTGTCCCACGCAAGCCGTGGAAATCCGCGGCTACGCAGACTTCGTGCCGCTGGGCGCCAGCGTCACTCCCCTGCGGAGCACCGACTCGATTATGTGGACCGTCAAGTTCCGCAATGGAATGTTGAAGCGGTTCAAGTTCCCCATTCGGACGACGGCGGAAGGTTCGGCCGTTCCCGATGGCGGTTGGAGCACCGGATCGGACGATCTCTCCAGCCCGTGCCTCTTTACCGAACCTGCATCAAGCGGTCTTCCGGCCGTGGTTACCAAGTGAAGGAGGTGATATTGTGGCGAATTTCGAAACAATCGAGGTTACTACCGATCTATTGATTCTTGGCGGCGGAATGGCGGCCTGCGGCGCCGCCGTGGAAGCGGCCTATTGGGCAAAGAAAAATAACGTCAAAGTGACGTTAGTCGATAAAGCGGCGATGGACCGCAGCGGTGCGGTGGCGATGGGACTTTCCGCCATCAACCAATACGTCGGCTTAAAAGACGGCAAGAACACGTTGAAAGATTACGTGGATTACGTTCGCAACGACCTTATGGGCATTACGCGCGAGGATTTAGTCGCTAACATCGCGCGGCACGTGGATTCCACCGTGCACCTTTTCGAAAAATGGGGGCTTCCCATTTGGAAGGACGAAAAGGGCAACTACGTGCATGAAGGCCGATGGCAACTGATGATCAACGGCGAATCCTACAAGGTCGTCGTGGCCGAAGCGGCGAAGAACGCGCTGGGCATGGAAAACATCTACGAGCGCATCTTCATTGTCGGTCCGCTGATGGATGGCAACCGCGTGGCGGGCGCCGTGGGTTTCAGCGTTCGCGAGAATAAATTCTACGTCTTCAAAGCCAAGGCCGTCATCGCGGCGATGGGCGGCGCCGTTCACGTCTTCAAGCCGCGCTCTTCCGGCGAAGGTTTGGGGCGCGCATGGTATCCTCCGTGGAATTCCGGCTCCAGCGCTTACTTCACGATAAAGGCCGGGGCGGAAATGACCTGCCAGGAAGTGCGCTTCATTCCTGTTCGCTTCAAAGACGCTTACGGTCCCGTCGGCGCGTGGTTCCTGCTTTTTAAATCGCGGGCGACCAACGCTTTCGGCGAAGAATATATGGTCACGCGCAAAACCGAATTGGACAATTGGGTTCCTTACGGCCATGTCAAACCTATTCCCGCCAATCTACGCAACTGGCTGGGCATGATGGATGTCATGGAAGGCAAAGGCCCTATCTACATGAGGACGGAAGAGGCCATCAAGAAATTGTCCGAGGCCGAACCGGACGAAAAACTGCGAAAGAAAAAGCTGAAAGATCTCGAATCCGAAGCGTGGGAAGACTTCCTCGACATGACGATTTCCCAGGCTATTCTCTGGGCGGGCACGAATGTGGCGCCGGAAGAGAAACCATCCGAAATCGCCGCCGCCGAACCGTATTTTATCGGTTCCCACTCCGGCGCTTCCGGCGCTTGGGTCAGCGGTCCCGAAGACTTGGCGCCTCCCGAATACTTCTGGGGCTACCCGAATATGTCCACCGTGCAGGGTCTCTTCTGCGCGGGCGATGCTTCGGGAGCTTCCAGCCACAAATTCTCCTCCGGCTCTCACGCCGAGGGGCGCATTTGCGGAAAAGCGGCCGTCAAGTTCTGCGTGGACAACGCGGATCAGCCGAAAATCGACGCTGGAACAATCGAGAAGTTGAAAGCGGGAATTTTGAAGCCTATCGATCTTTACGAAGAGAACAAGAAAGGCTCCAGCGATCCCGACATCAATCCCAACTACATCAAGCCGAAAGCGTTCATGTTCCGTCTCCAGAAGATTATGGACGAATACGCCGGCGGAGTTTCTTCCCAATTCAAGACTAGCAAGCCATTGTTGGAAAAAGGACTGGAACTGCTTGGCTTCCTGAAAGAAGACTCGGAGAAGCTGGCGGCGGAAAACCTGCACGAACTCATGCGCTGTTGGGAAAACGTCCACCGCATGTGGCAGGCGGAATCGCATGTCCGTACGGTCATGTTCCGCGAAGAGACGCGATGGCCGGGTTACTATTACCGCGCCGATCTTCCGAAAATGGACGAAAAGAATTGGAAATGCTTCGCCAACTGCCTGTGGAATCCTGCCACCGGCGAATGGAAGATGATCAAGCGGGAAATTATTCCCATGTATAAGGAAGCGGGAGATTATGAACTGCTCGGAGGTTGATTCGCCGAGCCGTTAGTTTCATCCCTTTCATGAATTTGCCCTCCGGACGTCTCGCAAGAGCATCCGGAGGGATTCCTTCCCTTGACAGGAAGGACGATTGTTGCCGAGAAAATAGATGAATGAGAGAAATTCGAATCTTACTCCGGCTTGCGCCCCTCCTGTTCAGAGCGCAGCGGAGGGTATTTACGCCTGTCCGCATTGCGGCGCCGCGATGCGGAAATGGACGACTCCAGCCGGCTCTAGTTGGGGGGAGAGCGTTCAATACGTCTGCTTCAACGACGAATGCCCTTACTATGCAAGAGGGTGGAATTGGATGCAATCGCAATACAACGTCCGCGCCTCCTACCGCCATCGCTACGATCCCCTCACCGGCGAAAGCGGCCCTGTTCCGGTATGGTCTGAAGACGCTTTGAAAAGTCATATCGCCGCCGAATAATGACGAAAACGAAAACGGAGCGAAGAGAGGAGATAAAAAAAAATTTACAATTATGACGCCGCTCGCCGGCGAGCGGTGGGAAAACAACTTTGGCTTTAGAACGCAAACGATAGATAGTAGAAAACAACATGAATGAAATTGCGCGCCTCAAGGAAACCATCCTGAAAGATTACGACCGTTTAACGGAGAAGGATTCTTTCTGTTTTCATTGTCATAAACAAATCCCCTGTTTCAACAAATGCTGCGCGGATGTGAATATCTTTCTTACGCCCTACGACATCCTGCGCATGAAGCGGCGGTTGGGCGTAAGTTCCGAAGAGTTTTTGGATCATTATACGATTCTGCCCATCGACCGCAACCAAAAATACCCCATTGTCCTCCTTAAAATGCTCGATACGGAAGACGTTCGGTGTCCTTTCGTGAATCCCGCGGGCTGTACGATCTATGAAGACCGTCCATGGGCTTGCCGCATGTACCCCGTCGGCCTGGCTTCTCCCAATGACAACGAATCTCCGGAAGGGAAGTTTTTCTTCCTCTTGGAAGACCCGATTTGCGAGGGTTTCAAGGAAGGCAAAGAGTGGACGATCGGCGAATGGATCGAGGATCAGGGAATCGAAGAGTACAACGAATTGGGCGAACTCTTCAAACCCATCATTCTTCACGAGCGCATGAGAGACGATTCTCCGCTCGATCCCAAGAAAATCGAATTGTTTCATATGGTTTGCTATAACCTCGACGCCTTCCGGCGCTTCGTCTTCGAGAGCCGTTTTTTGCAAATGTTCGAGGTGGACGAGGAAACGCAAAAACGCATCCGGGACGACGATGTCGAATTGATGAAATTCGGATTCGAATGGTTGAAATTCAGCCTCTTCGGCGAGAAGACGATCGCCGTGAAGCCCGAAGTATTGGAAGCGAAGAAAAAGGAACTCGCGGCGGCGAAATCTTCGCCGCTCCAGAAATGACACTCCGAAGGAATGGGAACCAACCAATGACATCCAACGGGAAAAAAATCGTCGTGATCGGCGGCGGAGTGGCGGGAATGACCGCCGCGTTGGAAGCCGCTGAAACGGGATATGACGTGGTTTTGGTGGAGAAAGAAGCTTATCTGGGCGGACGCGCTGCGCGAATGCATCGCTATTTCCCCAAAATGTGCCCTCCCACGTGCGGCATGGAAATCAATTTCAAGCGCCTGCGCAGTAATCCGCGCGTTACGATCTATACTTTGGCGAAAGTGATTCGCGTAACCGGCCAGGCGGGGGATTACGAAGTAACGATCCAAAAAAAGCCGCGCAGAGTAAAGGATAACGCCGTCATTTCCGCCGAGATTCTGGAAAAATTAACCTCGGAGCGGGATAACGATTTCAATATGGGCATGAATAAAACCAAGGCGTTGTACTATCCCCATCCAATGGCGTTTCCGGCGCAGTACGTCCTCGACGCTGAAGCGTTGTCCAAGGAAGACCGGACGTATTTGGAAACGGAATGCGCCAACGCCGTCGATTTTAACGCGGAGCCGGAAGAGATCGCCGTCAAAGCGGGCGCTATCGTCATCGCAACGGGTTGGCGGCCTTACGATGCCCGCAAAATCGAAAACCTGGGATTCGGGCGCTGCGCCAACGTTATCACCAACGTCATGATGGAGCGTCTCGCATCGCCGGAAGGTCCAACGGGGGGCAAACTCGTCCGTCCTTCCGACGGCAAGGAGATCAAGCGCGTCGCGTTCGCCCAATGCGCCGGATCGCGGGACGAAAAGCATCTTCCCTACTGTTCGGCGGTTTGCTGCATGGGATCGCTGAAACAAGCGCGCTACGTATTGGAGCAATCGCCCGAAGCGTCCGTGACGATTTTCTACATCGACATACGCACCATCAGCCGCCATGAGAAATTTTATTACGAGCTGATGGAAGATAAGCGGGTAACGTTCGTAAAAGGCAAAGCGGCGCAGGTGACGGAGAATCCGGCGACCGGCGATCCTATTGTCGAGTTGGAAGACGCCGTCGCCGGGAAGAAGAAGAAAGAAACGTTCGATCTCGTCGTGCTTGCCGCGGGCATGGAGCCGAATACGGCGGCGGAGAAGATTCCATGCGAAGGGATCGTTTACGACGAATACGGATTCGTGGTGCGGGAGGAAGGAGCGAAGGGCATCTTCGCCGCCGGATGCGCGCAACGTCCCGTTGACGTGGCTCGCGCGGCGCGCCAGGCAACCGGCGCGGCTCTGAAAGCTATACAGTGCATGTGAAAAGGAGGCAGGCATGGCAGACAAGATAGGGGTTTATATCTGCGCGGGATGCGGCATCGGCGAAGCCCTGGATCTCGAAGCCTTGTCCAAGGCGGCGGAATCGGAATACAAAGTTCCCGTATGCAAGACGATCGCTTCTTGCCAAAACGGGGGCTTAGACCTTATACGTCAGGATGTCCAAACGGAAGGATTGAATAAAGTCGTGCTGGCGGCATGTTCCTCTCGTCAGAGTTTCGGCGCCGATCCTTTTGGATCTGGAGTGATCGTGGAGCGAGTGAATCTGCGCGAAGGCGTTGTCTGGTGCCAAAAGCCCAACGATGAAGATACGCAAATGATGGCGACGGATTATCTGCGCATGGGAATCGTCAAGGCGCAAAAATCCCAACCTTTGAGTCCCTTTGCGGAGAGCGCTCAAATCGACAAAACCATTCTCGTCGTCGGCGGCGGCGTAACCGGCATGACGGCGGCGTTCGAAGCGGCGGAAACGGGATATTCTGTGATTCTCATCGAAAAGGAAGCCGAACTCGGCGGATGGATGGCGAAATGGCCCAAGGTCGTTCCCACGCGGCCGCCTTTTCTAGAACTAGAAGATTCCAATATTTCCCACCTCATCCAGAAGGTAAAGAATCACCCGAAGATCGTTGTACGAGTCTCCACCGAAATCGATAAAATCTTGGGCGGCCCCGGCCTCTTCGACGTTTCCTTGAAATCGAAGAATGGCGCTCCATTCGATGAGACGCCCATTCGCATCGGCGCGATCGTTCAAGCGACGGGATGGAAGCCCTTGGAACCGGACGGTCTTGAAAATTGGGGCTATAAGAAATACGCCAACGTCATTACCAATGTTCGGATGGAAGAACTGGCGCGGGCGGGAAAAATCTTGCGTCCGTCGGACGGCAAGGAAGTTCGAAAAGCCGCCTTCATTCAATATGAGGGCAATAAAGACGAGTTCTCCTATTCCTCTTCCGTCACTAGTTTGGTTTGTTTGAAACAGGCGCTCTACGTTCGCCGTCAATCGAGCAACGCCAAGGCGTTTATTTTTTACGATCATTTCCGTACGCCGGGCCAGTATGAGGATTTTTACAAACGGACGCAGCAGGATCCGGGTATATTCTTGACCAAGGGCGCCATCCAGTCCGTGTTGGAAAATGCGGACGGCAGTCTTCGGCTCAACGTGCGCAATACGATGCTCGGCGAACAAATTCGCGTCGATGTGGATATCGTCGTTCTGGCGTTGGGTATGGCGCCGGTCTCCGCCGACGGCGAAGCTATCCGCGCCTGGATCGACGCCCAAGCGGCTGTCAAGAAAGCGCTAGATGAGGGCAATAAGCCGCAGCCGGATATCCTAGCCCTTTCGGAAAAACCCAAGCCGGGCGAGCCGATTCTCAATCTCGCTTACCGCCAAGGCCCCGATCTTCCCGCCTTGGAATACGGCTATCCTGATTCGCATTTCATCTGCTTTCCTTACGAAACCCGCCGTACCGGCGTCTACGCCGCCGGATGCGTCCGCAGTCCGATGGATGCGCCTTCCTGCCGCGAAGACGCCGAAGGGGCCGCGTTGAAGGCGATTCAATGCGTGGAAATGACCTCGCGCGGCGAGGCGGTACATCCCCGCTCCGGCGATAGGTCGTATCCCGAATTTTTCCTGCAGCGATGCACCCAATGCAAGCGCTGCACCGAAGAGTGTCCTTTCGGCGTGCTCAACGAAGACGTGAAGGGAACGCCCCTGCCCAACGCCACGCGATGCCGCCGCTGTGGGATATGCATGGGCGCTTGCCCCGAACGCATCGTCAGTTTCAAGGATTATTCCGTGGATATGGTTGCGTCGATGATTAAAGCTGTGGAGATTCCCGACGAATTCGAGGAAAAGCCGCGCGTTTTGATTCTCGCCTGCGAGAACGACGCCATTCCCGCCTTCGATATGGCGGCGCAAAAGCGATTGACGTACAGCCCCCATGTGCGCGTGATTCCGCTGCGCTGCCTGGGATCGACGAATATCGTATGGGTGGCGGACGCGCTGTCGCGGGGCTTCGACGGCATCATTCTCATGGGATGCAAATTCGGCAAAGATTATCAATGCCATTTCATCCGTGGCAGCGAACTCGCCGACCGGCGCGGAGTGAACGTTAAGGAAAAATTAACCCAATTGGCGCTGGAAAACGAGCGGGTGGAACTGCATCAGGTGGAAATTTCCGATTGCGAAAAAATCCCGGTGATCGTCAACCGCTTCATGGAGACGATCGAAGAAGTCGGCCTCAATCCTTTCAAGGGAATGTAAGCCGGAGCCTAGGGATGGAAAAAGAGACGCCGATGGCGTAAACGATAAATCGACGAAATCATCGGGGAGTATTCAGAATGACGACAGCGGCTGAAGAATGCGTTGAAAAAAAAGAATCCTCCGCCGAGGAGAGCGAGGCGGATCTGTATCTATTGGATCCCGACCTGGAGTTCATTGAGGACTTGTCTTCTCACGGCGGCGATACCTTGAAGAAATGCTACCAGTGCGCCACCTGCTCCGCCACGTGCCCCATCTCGCCGGACGAGAGGCCATTTCCGCGCAAGGAAATGGTATGGGCCATGTGGGGGCTGAAAGACCGCCTGGTGAACGATCCCGATATATGGCTGTGCCATCAATGCAACGATTGTTCGGCTATCTGCCCTCGCGGAGAAAATCCCGGCGATATCCTGGCTGCGCTGCGAAAATACTGCTATCGGCATTACGCCTTTCCCCGTTTCTTGGGGAATATGCTTTACGAACCGAAATTTCTTCCGCTGGTCTTCGGATTGCCCGCCGTCATTCTGTTGATCGTCGTGGGCGCCTTTGGAAATTTCTATCCGGAAGGGGAAATCATTTTCAAGCATTTCCTCCCTCATCCTTTTCCTTTGGACTTTCTTTTCGTCCTCGCATCGATGTTCGCCGCCGTTTCGTCCGTCATAAGCGGCATGAATTTTTGGAAGGGATTGCAAACGGGGCCGCGCCCGCCGCGCAGCGACGCCAAAGGCTTCGTTTCCGGATTGATCGGCGCCGCCAAGGAAATCCTCCCTCACAGCCAGTTCAAAGAATGCGAGAAAGCCAATCCGCGCTATATCTCGCATCTTCTAACCTTTTACGGCTTCCTCGCGCTCTTCGTTACGACGACGGCGGTATTCCTCGGCCTTTATTTATTTCATCTGGAAACGCCGCTTTCGCTGGTTCATCCTGTAAAAATTCTCGGCAACCTGGGCGCGTTCGCCTTTCTGGTTGGAACGGGAATGATGCTGTATCTTCGCATTGCTCAGCCGGATCGCGCCGGACGAAGCAACTATAACGATTGGCTGTTTATCGGCCTGATGTTCGGCTTGGCGGCGAGCGGCGTTCTGTCGGAATGTCTGCGTCTGGCCGGTTTGGCGATTCCAGCCTATACGATTTATTTCGTGCATTTGGTTTTGGTTCTCAGCATGATGTTATATTTTCCTTATTCAAAGTTCGCGCACATGCTTTACCGGGCATTGGCGATTATTTATTATCGCGGCTTCGCCGCTGTTGAAATGCTGGACGTTGTTTCGGAAAATAGGGAAGCGCGCTCGGAGGGTGCGTAAATTAGCGGATTCATGGAGAAATGAATGATGAACGGACTGATTTGGTTTATTGGAAGCGTATTGCCTTATGCGGCGTTGTTGGCGCTGACGGTTGGCATTGTTGGACGGGCTATGCGGTGGAAACTCATGCCTAAATCCGTTCATTGGACCTTCTTCCCGCCTCCTCCGACGTTAATGGCTCAAGCGCGGTTTATGGCGGCGGAGATCTTCACGTTTCACGCCGTATGGAAGCGCAACAAAGTCCTTTGGATCGGCGCCTGGACCTTTCACGTCAGCATGGCGATATTGGTCGTTTGGCTGCTGTTGATGCTCTGCGGCGTTTTTCAAGCGTGGCTTTGTTGGTTGGGAGCGATCTTGATGGGCGTTACGTCTGCCTATCTGATCGTTTACCGGTTGGTTAAGCCGGAAGCGCGGGCGTTGTCCACGCCTGTGGAGTTTTTCAATCTCGGCTTCTTTCTTCTTATTGTTTTGGTTTCGGGAGCGATGGTATTTTTTCAACAGCCGTCCCTGGAAGAGATTCGCCGCTATTTGCTGGACATTCTAGCTTTTCGTTCGCCGACGCCGCCGCAGGCGACGCTGTTTTTCCTCTTGTTGTTTCTCGTTGAATTGCTTATAATTTATTTTCCTTTCAGCCGTATGATTCATATGGTGAGCAAGTATTTCGCTTTTCATACGATTAATTGGGGACATTGATTCTCAAATATGGTCTCGAAGTAATCGTAAAGGCGATCGATGGGGCATAAGAAAAAGCGAAGGTGCATCCTAAGAATGAGTATCAGGGAACAATTAAAAAAAAGTGTTTTCTCCCGCATTTCATTGGATAGGATAAAATCGTTCGCCATTCTTTTTTTTCCCATTATTGTTTATCTTATCGTCATTCTGAAATATTCCGATTTCCATAAAAACCATATTTATATTTCATGCTTCTTGATCGTTGCGATTCTATTCTCCGCTATATCGATAGCGTTTTTTAAGTCGTTATATATTGACGTAAACTCCCCCTCTTCGTCTCTCCACGTTTTGGTAGATGATTTTTTTCGTTTTTGCGCGGGGCCGATGCGCGTCGCCATGGGACTCTTGGGCCTTTATTGCGTTGCTTATTCGCCTCGAATCACGGTGATATCGAATAGATTTTTGATAACGGCGGTCTCGGTATTCTTGATTTCCTTTTTTTACGCATTGGGGCAGCATTACGGCGACGAAAGTAAAGATAGACAATGATTTTAAGATTTGGATGATGGCAAGAGATAGTTAATACGCCGATTTTTCCAATAAATACAATGTTGTCGATGAAGCGCTTAGACTCGAGATTTATTATCCTGATTTTCTTAAAGAAGAATAAATATGTTTGAACAATTTCCCAAAAAACGTATCCCCTTGCCGAAAGCCTATGAAGATATATTTTCTGATTATTGGAAAATAAATCGAGGGGGAAAAACATTCGTTTTGTCGCTATCGAAACGAATGGAATCTTGGATGCATAAGCAAGTAGCAAAAGACCTATTAATTGATAAAGGGGAGCAATCAACGTTAGAGATTGGAGCCGGATCGCTTAATCAATTGCAATACGAAGCGGCGGTCGGTCCCTACGATATCGTTGAACCATCCGTACTGGTAGGCGATGAATCGCCTTTATTAAGACGGATCAGAAATACGTATTCGGATATAAGCGAGATCAATCACGCTCAAAAGTACGACAGGATTACGTCTATTGCTTCATTTGAGCATATATGCAATCTACCATCCGTGATAGCCAAAACGGGGATTTTGCTATCCCCCAACGGCGAGTTAAGAGTTGCGATACCAAGTGAAGGCACGCCTTTATGGGCATTAAGTTATAGAATTACAACAGGATTGGAATTCAGGATTAAGTATGGATTGGATTACAGCGTTCTAATGCGTTATGTACATGTTAATACGGCCATTGAGATAGAGGAATTGCTTCGATTTTTCTATGATTGCGTCAAGGTTAAGTTTTTTGGCATAAGCAAATACATTTCATTTTATCAATTTTTTGAGTGCAGATCTCCGGTGATTGAGAATTGCAAAAACTATCTGGATAGAGAATAAGAATTATAGTAGGACGACAATCTCTATCGTTATTCCTCTGTATAATGAATGCATGAACGTTCGCGCATTGTTTTCACTAATAAATAATGCGTTGAAAGATAGGCGTGAAAACTACGTAATTATATTTGTCGATGACGGTTCGACGGATGATGCCTGGGTTGCGTGAAGCGATCTATCAAAAGAGGGATCCAGCTGCAAGGCGATCAAATTAAGCAGGAATTTCGGCAAGGAGTCCGCCCTATTCGCCAGACAGGATCGCGCCGGAGGAGAGGCCGTAATCGTGATGATAACAGCGGGCGGTTGAATCGCCATGCGAAACGAAGACCTGATACATTGGCTGCACGCCGAGGCGTTCGAGCACGTCTTAAGCAACATCGCCATAATCGATCGAGAATTTAAAATCGTCGAAGCCAATCGCCATTTTGAGGAAACCTTCGGACCGTGGCAAGGACGTTTTTGCTTCGATGTTTACAAGCGGCGCAACGATCCCTGCAAAAGTTGTCCGGCCCAGCAGACTTTTATCGACGGCAAAAGCCGCATTCTTAAAGAGACCGGCGTCGACCGGCATGGAAATTTCGCCTATTACGTCGTGCGGACGGAGGCAATCGTCGATCCGTCGGGCGATGTGCTTTACGTGATCGAATTTTCCGAAAACGTTACCGAGTCCAAGGAACTGCAGCGGGCTTACCGCGCTCTTTTCGACCGCGTTCCATGCTACGTGCAGGTTTTGGACCGCGATCTGCGCATCGTGATCGCCAACGAGAAGCAGCGCGAGACGTTCGGCGAAAGCGAAGGCAAGCATTGCTACGAGGTTTACAAGCGGCGCGAAACCCGCTGTCATCCCTGTCCCGCGCTGAAAGCGTTCCAGGACGGCAAAACGCATTCTTCCGAGCAAGCGGGCGTCAATAAGTATGGACAGCCGACCGTTTACGCCGTCACGGCGGCGCCGCTCTCGCGCGGCGATGACGAAGTGGCGCACGTTATCGAGATTTCCATGGATATCACGGACGTGCGGTCGCTGGAACGTCAACTGCGATGCGCCCACGCTTTGGAAGACAGCCTCATCAACAATTCCACCGGCGGCATCATCGCGTTCGATGGCGAGGGGCGGCTTTCGATTTACAATCCCGCCGCCGAAGCGTTGCTGAAACTGCCCGCAGGCGAAGCGATGTGCGGCGGATTGCGCAAAGAAAGTTTTCCCCCGGAGTTTCAGGACGTATTGGCGGGAAAAAGGCCGTCCTGTTATCTCGAGGACGCGATTCTTCTCGCCCGCGATGGGGAGGAGATTCCCGTTCGCCTTCACGGCGTTTCTCTTTTGTGCGACGACGGCTCGCTGGGCTGGGCGGCGTTCATCGAGGACTTGCGGCCCATCAAACGGCTGGAAGCGGAGAAACTGGAAGCCGAGCGGTTGTCGGCGGTAGGTGAGACGGTCGCGGGTTTGGCTCATAGCGTGAAGAATGTGTTGCAGGCGTTGGAAGGCGGAATGTACGCGCTGCGCTCCGGTCTGGAAAAGAAGAACGAAGACCGCCTTCAGCGCGGATGGCAAGTGGTGGAAAAGAATTTCAATAAAGTAACGGGCCTGGTGAAGGATTTTCTCAGCTTTTCCAAAGGCCGGCTGCCGGAAACGAAAATGACGCAACCGAACGATCTGGCGCGAGAGGTTGTAGCGCTCTACCGGGATGTAGCGAAGAAAGTCAACGTTACGCTTACCGCCGATCTGGCGCCCGGTCTTGAACCGGCGCCGCTCGACCCGAATGCGATAGATACATGCCTGACCAATCTTCTCTCCAACGCCATCGACGCCTGCCAGATGAGCGAAAAGGGGCGCGGCGAAGTGACGCTGCGGACGCGGGAGGAAGACGGAACGCTGATTTTCGAAGTTTGCGACGATGGCTGCGGCATGGATTACGACGTGAAGAAGCGGGTCTTCACGACTTTTTTCACGACGAAAGGCGGCGGTGGAACCGGCCTGGGTCTATTGACGACGCGCAAGATCGTGCAGGAACACGGCGGGAAAATCGTTCTGGAATCCCAGCCGGGACAAGGAGCGACGTTTCGCATCGAATTGCCTCGTCGGCGATTGCCGCCGCCCGCGCCGCCGGATATTTTATAGACAATGACGAGTGATATATGACAAGTGACGAGAGAAAATGGCGGGGCTTGCTTCGCTCGACCCACCCTGCGCCGCTGGATTGCATGGGGCAATCATTTATCCCATAAAAGGAGATCATCCTGATGGCCTCACCGGAAGAAAAAACGATTCTCGTAGTGGATGACGAACAGGAGATCGTGGACTTTCTGTCGATGGCTTTGGAGGACGAGGGCTTCCATGTCCTGACTGCGATGGACGGACGGGAGGCGCTGGACCTTGTCGCTCAGCGCAAGCCGGATTTGATTTCGCTCGATCTGGTCATGCCCAAATATCCCGGAGCTCGCATGATTCGGGAATTGAAGAAAAACAAGGATTGGGCCGATATCCCCATTCTCGTCGTTACCGGCCATGCGAGGGACGAACAAGGCAAAGCCGATTTGGAGGAGTTGTCCCTTCTGGTTTCCGGTTCTCATTTGGAGAAGCCGGTCAAGCCGATCGATTACGTCAACGCCGTGCGCCGCCTGTTGGGAATGGAGGTTTGCGGCGAATCGCCAGCCGTTTTAACTTCATCCTCCGTCAAGGAGGAACTGAAGCGTTTAATGGAGCAGGCGGATGACGAGACGTTGAAGAAAGCGCTGGATTTATTAAAGGTAAAGAAAATGCCGTAAAACCCAAACCGCCGCGATGGAGGGAATGGGAATAGAGAGGAATCGCCAATGTCCGATTTATCCGGGAAAAGCATTCTCGTCGTCGAAGACGAAGAAGACGTTTCGCAATTTTTAAAGATGGCCTTGGAAGACGCCGGTTGCCGCGTGCGCGTCGCCGCCGATGGAGGACAGGCTCTCGCCGCTCTGCAGGAAGAACGGCCCGATGCGATTACCCTTGATCTGATTATGCCCAGCAAGACGGGAATCGGCCTATACGGCGATCTGCGCCGCTCCACTTCGGAATACAAAGATATCCCGATCGTCGTTATCACGGGCGTAGACCGCAACACGAAAGGGACGATTAGCTTTAAAGATTTGTTCGATCATAAAAAAAGCGTCGCTAAACCCGACGCCTATCTCGTTAAACCGGTCAACGCCAAAGAACTGATCGAGGCTGTGAAAAGCGCCTTGCCGAAATGATCGAGCGCCGCCAGACTAAGAGGATAGAGGATAAGGCAAAAAGCCTAACAAGCGCAAACTGGCGCAAGCGGCTTGGCGTCATACAATCTATCTATACGCGATTTTTCATTCGATTTTTTTGCCTTGAATTGGGAGAATAGATTATGGCCGAAAAACAGCCATTCGCCAACAACAATGCCGCGCCCCGATATCCCTTCAAAATCGAACATCCCGTTGAAGCCAACCGGCCGGAAACCATGGTCAAAGCCATGAAAGACATTCTCGATACGGATTTCTTGAAACTGCCCGTATCGATTTATCTGGAAACCTGCGCACGGTGCAACAATTGTTCGGAGATGTGCCACGTCTACAAAGCTACTGGCGACATTAACGATCTTCCGGCTTACCGTTCGGAAAAAGTCCGGCGAATTTACCGCCGCTATTTCACGCGGTCGGGGAAACTGTTGAGAAGATTCGCCGGAGCGCCGGATTTGCAGGAAGACGATATCGATAAACTTCTGGAAAGCGTATATCGCTGCACCATGTGCCGCCGCTGCAACCTGGAATGCCCGATGGGCGTCGACAACGCCATGCTTGCGCGCGTGGGGCGTGTAATGCTTTCTTATCTCAACCTGATCCCTAGCAATTTCGAAATTAGCGTCGATTCCCAATTGAAGGGCGAGACGCGCAACACCTCCGCCATTCCCCGCGCCGCCTTCGTGGATACGGTGGAATTTTTAAACGAGGAAATCGTAGAGTTGACGGGCCGCGATATGGGATTTCCCCTGGATAAAGCCGGAGCGGAAATCCTATTCATCGCTCCGGCGAGCGATTACATGATGGAAGCCGACACCCTGATGGGCAACGCCATCGCCATGAACGCGGCGGGAGCGGATTGGACGGTCGGAACGCAATATTACGACGCCATCAATTACGGACTTTTCTATTCCGACGCCAAGCTGGCTGAGATTCTTCGCTGCGTTCACGAAGAAGCCAAGCGCTTGAAAGTGAGGAAAATCGTCGTCGGCGAATGCGGCCATGCGACGAAATCGCTGAAACTCTTCTCCAATATCGTCTGTCCCGATTCTCCCGTGGAAAGCATAGAGAACGTCTTGGAATTCACCTCTCGCGCCATCCGGGAAGGAAAGTTAAAACTCGATCCCAACCGCGTCGTCGAACGAGTTACGTACCATGATCCATGCAACCTGGGCCGCATGGGCGGAGTCATGGAAGAACCAAGAGAAATCATCCGCGCTTGCGCAAAGGATTTCGTCGAGATGACGCCTACTCGCGAAGAGAACTATTGCTGCGGCGGCGGCGGCGGAACCGTGACCGTTTCCGATATGCACGATTTCCGTATGAATACGGCGGGAAAGATGAAAGTCAATCAGATACGCGCCACCGGCGCCCAATTTGTAGCCGCCCCTTGCGCCAACTGCAAGAAGCAAATTCGCGAATTGATCGATTTTCACAAATTGGACGCCACAGTCATCGGCGTGCATGACTTGATCGTCAAGGCGTTAGTGCTGAATGACGCGCCCAAATCGGCGGATTGATATTCGATGGCCAGGTCTCTTTCGCAAATAAATACTATCGGCAAATAGGATGCTGGATGTTTGTTGAAGAGACGCAGGTTGGGTTGCGTTTTCGCCCCATCGTTTATGCGGAAAATAACAAATTGATGGGTCAAACAACGCGACCCATCCTACAATCCAAAAAAAGGGCAGAGCGATGGGTGAACCATCCCGGCGAATCGTGATCGTTGGCGGAGTCGCTTGCGGGCCGAAAGCGGCGGCGCGAGCGCGAAGGCGCGATCCTAATGCGGAAATCATTCTTTTGGAAAAAGGCCGCTTTCTCTCCTACGCCGCCTGCGGCTTGCCCTATTACATTGGCGGAGCGGTTTCCGGCATCGATGGATTGCGCTCTACGCCTTACGGCGCCGTGCGCGATGAGGTCTTTTTCCAAAAAGTGAAAAACATCGATGCGCGTTTGGGCGCCTTGGCGCTTTCCATCGACCGGCGGGAAAAAAAAGTGACGGCGCGCCGCCTGGATTCGGGGACGACGGAAGAGATTCCCTATGACAAGTTGGTTCTGGCGACGGGCGCCGTTCCCGTCATTCCTCTCATCGAAGGCATAAATCGGGAAGGAGTATATTGCCTCCATCATCCCGACGACGCGCTTCAAATCCGGCAGAGGATCGAAGCGGGCGGCGTCGAACGCGCCGTCATCATCGGGGCGGGATTGGTAGGGGTGGAATTGGTGGAATCGTTGTTCAACCATGCGGTAGACGCCGTCGTATTGGAAATGGCGGATCGCGTTCTTCCCTCCTTCTTCGATGCGGAAATGGCGGCTTCTATTCAAGACGAATTGACGCGGGACGGCATAGAAATCCTGACGTCGCAAACGGCGCTTCGCGTGGAAGGGAAGGGAAGAGTCGAAAAAGTTGTTACGATGGATCGGGAAATCGCCGCCGATATGGTTATCGTGGCGGCGGGCGTTCGTCCCAACGTGGAATTGGCGCGCGCGGCGGGATTGTCTCTCGGAGTTACGGGCGCCATCGCCGTCGATGAACGAATGCGAACCAGCGGCGAGGACATCTACGCCGGCGGCGATTGCGTCGAGTGCTTCCACCGCGTATCCGGCCGCCAGGTTTATGCGCCGCTGGGTTCCACGGCCAACCGTCACGGGCGCGTTATAGGGGAAAATATAGCTGGCGGCGACGATGCGTTTCCCGGCGTTGTGGGAACCGTGATTCTCAAAGCGTTGAACATAAACGCCGCTAAAACGGGTTTGACGGAACGCCAGGCTCTCGATCTGGGATATGATATTATAACCACGATCACGCCTTGCCAGGATCACGTTCATTTTTATCCCGGCAATAAAGCTTTTCTACTAAAACTCATCGCCGAACGCGGGACGCGGCGGTTGTTGGGAGCGCAAATCGTTGGCGCCGGCGACGCCGCCAAGCGGATCGATATTCTGGCTACGGCGTTGCAATTCAGCGCAACCTTGGAACAAGCCGCCAATTTGGACCTGGCCTATTCGCCGCCGTTTTCCCATGCGATGGATGGAACGATCCAAGCGGCGAACCACACCCGCAATCGTCTCGACGGCTTGGCGCAAGGATTGACGCCTATAGAGGCGCGGCGGCTATTGGCCGAGGCGGAAGGATTGATTCTTTTAGACGTGCGCGAAGCGGAGGAAATCGACAAGCAGCCGGTAGGCGATGGGCGGGTGAAGCCGATTCCGCAGGGCCAGTTGCGCGAGCGCTCGCCGGAACTGAACAAAGAGGCGACTATTCTTTGTCTTTGCCAGCAAGGGCTGCGCAGTTACGAGGCGGCGGTATGGCTGAAGGCGGCGGGTTTCGATAAAGCCTTCTATCTTGACGGCGGATTGCGCCTATGGCCCTACGTTTCTCGCGATCCGCAGAGCCGGAAAGCGGATTTTCGATAGATAAATTTCTCTCTTTCTCATGGAAACTCCAGCGAACGGATTGACAGAGAAGAGGGGTAAATGGTATGTTATTAGTGAGATAGTTTGAAATGAATTGGCGCAGCCGGACCTCTCCGGAGGCGATGATTGTGAAATGGCTTGTTTCTAATATAGAATGGGTTTTTTCTTAGTATTTCTCGTAGCGCAGGAATTCACGCTGGTTGGAAATGGCGGCGAATTTTCGAAGGATCGCTAATCCGTCCTCTCAATAGCATGAATGAAACGATGGCTTACGGTTATAGATGTTACAAGACCGGGCGGTCTTTCTTATAAACTGCGGATGATTTGCGAAAATCCAACCCATGAGAATCGATCAGGATTGGCGAATCTGCCCCATATTCCTGTTTAACTTTGTTGTAAAAGGCGGTCGCTATGGCGAAAGTTGTTAAGAAAGAAAAAAAGAAACTAGGTTCCGGCGGCTTCAGCGCGCAAACCACCGGTAAAATTACTTCCAATCTTCGGCCCAAATACGTTCCTAAAACGCCTCCCTGCATGGAGGGTTGTCCCAATAATACGAGTATCCGCGATATTTTGACCACGCTCGCGCAAGCGGAAAAGAAAGGGATCAGCGTGGAGGAGTCGTACCGGAAAGCTTGGGATATTCTCTTGGAAAAAAATCCCTTTCCCGCCGTATGCGGCCGGGTTTGCCCTCATCCTTGCGAATCGGAATGCAACCGCAATCACAAGGATGGCGCCGTCGGCATAAATAATATTGAACGCTTCCTCGGCGATTGGGCGCTTATAAATAATTTGAAGCCCAAGAAACTGACGGAAGAAACTTACTACGAAAAAATCGCCGTAGTCGGCGCCGGACCGGCGGGACTTTCTTGCGCCTATCAACTCGCGCGCCGGGGCTATTCCGTAACGGTATTCGAAGCATTTCCCAAAGCGGGCGGCATGTTGCGTTACGGCATTCCCGAATACCGGCTGCCCCGCGAGGTCCTCGACGAGGAAATCAATCGCATCCTGGAGATGGGCGTCGAGTTGAAATGCGATACGGCCATTGGCCGCGACATTCCTTACGAAGATTTAAAGAAAAACTACAGCGTTATCTTCGTCGGCATCGGGGCGCATAAGGGACTTCCCTTGCGCATTCCCGGCGAAGACGCTTCCAACGTCCTAACCGGCGCCGAGTTTCTGCATCGGGTGAACGCCAAAGAGCCGATCGACGTGGGCAAAAAGGTGATCGTCATCGGCGGCGGCGACAGCGCCATCGACGCCGCCCGCGTCTCTTTGCGCCTGGGCGCCGAACCTGTCATCCTTTATCGCCGCACTATCAACGAAATGCCAGCCATTGAGCATGAAATCAAGGAAGCCCAACTTGAAGGCATCAAGATGGAATTTCTCGCCGCGCCGGTGGAAATGATCGCCGGCGAGAATGGACGCGCCGTGGGGATGAAATGCATCCGCATGGAGTTGGGCGAACCCGACGCTTCGGGACGCCGCCGTCCCGTTCCCATTGCTGGCAGCGAATTCGCGGTGGAGGCGGATACGGTCATTTCCGCTATCAGCCAGGAACCGGACTTTACCGGTTTTGAAAATCTGCGCGAAGGGCGGGATTGGATCAAGGCGGACGAACATGGCGTCACCAAGGAAGAAAACGTCTTCGCCGGAGGCGACGCTATTGCGCTGGGATTGGCGACGATCGCCATCCATCACGGACGCCGGGCGGCGGAGTTGATTCATTGCAACCTGCGCGGGATAACGCCCGAACCGGAATTGAAACTGCCCATCATCACTCACGATAAGATGAAACTCGATTTTTACGAGCCGAAGGAGCGGCATGAAGGTTCTTCCCTTGCGCCCGAAGAACGCATGAAGAATCCGTGGGTGGAAGTGGAAAAAGGCCTAACGCAAGAAGAAACTCTCGCCGAAGCCATGCGCTGTATGAGCTGCGCGTCCTGCTTCGATTGCGGAACTTGTTGGAAATTCTGTCAAGACAACGCCATCGTCAAGCCCTTGGAACCGTTCGGCGTTTATAAATTTAAAATGGAATTTTGCCAGGGCTGCAAGAAGTGCGCCGAAGAATGTCCATGCGGTTATATTGAGATGGAATGACCAGGACGGCGGCGGCAGGGATGGAAACGATTAATTAACTATTGAGGCTCTTGCAAAAATGATAAGGTCCGCTTTTTTAATTCTCCCCCCATGCTTGGGGGGAGTTTAGAGGGGGGTTGATTTTATTAGACGTAAAACAACCCCCTCCTAGCCTCCCCCAGGCTTGAGGGAGGAATAATGGAATTTTGCAAGAGGCTCTATTTGTAGTATGTTTCGAGTGAATTGATTGCGTTTTCGCATCGAATGGAATTTGCATAAAGGGGAGTAGGATTAAGGAGAAAATTCCGTTTCGCAGAGATCGAAGCGGCGGATGATTTCTTCTTTTCCTCCAGCGTTGGTTGCGCGGAATGGGATGGCGCATCGTTCTAATTCTGCGCATTAACCTTCCCTAAGACAATTGTAACGACGAAATCATAATGACGGATCATACCGCCTAAACTCAGCAAGGGAGGTTAGCAAGAATATGGCGAACGGACAAACGCCCAAATTGGACAAACTGGACAAGGGACCTTGGCCCAGTTTCGTTCGGGAAATCAAACGGGCGGCTGAGAAGAGTCCTATGAGCAAGGACCTTCTCGGTCTGCTCGAACTCTCTTATACGGAGAAAATCGGGCACTGGAAGCATGGTGGAATCGTCGGCGTTTTGGGATACGGCGGCGGCGTCATCGGACGTTATACGGATGTTCCGGATAAATTTCCCAATGTGGAACATTTCCATACCATGCGCATCAATATGCCTACGGGTTGGTTTTACACCTCGAAGGCGCTGCGAACCATCTGCGACATCTGGGAAAAGCATGGTTCGGGCTTGACGAACATGCACGGCTCCACCGGCGATATCGTTCTTCTCGGAACTCGGACGGAAGAACTGGAGCCGATCTTTTCGGAATTGACCAAAGAAGGCTTCGACCTGGGCGGTTCCGGCTCCGACGTGCGTACGCCCAGCGCCTGCGTAGGACCTGCGCGTTGCGAATGGGCTTGCTACGATACCCTCGCCCTGTGCTACGACCTCACGATGACGTACCAGGACGAGCTGCACCGGCCCGCTTTCCCCTACAAGTTCAAATTCAAATGCGCGGGCTGCCCCAACGACTGCGTCGCTTCCGTAGCGCGGGCCGATATGTCGATCATCGGCACCTGGAGGGACGACATCCAGGTCGATCAATCCGCCGTCAAGGAATACTCCGATAAAGGCTTGAATATTCAGAAAGATGTTTGCGGCAACTGCCCCGCCAAGTGCATGGATTGGGACGGCCAAAAACTGGATATCGACAATCGCTCCTGCACGAGATGCATGCACTGCATCAACGCCATGCCCAAAGCTTTGCGGCCCGGCAAAGATCGCGGCGCCTGCATTATGCTCGGATCGAAGGCGCCGATCGTCGAAGGCGCGCAACTTTCCTCCGTACTCATCCCCTTCATGAAAATGGAGCCTCCCTACCAGGAACTCAAAGACCTTTGCGAGAAGATTTGGGACCTCTGGTGCGAAGAAGGAAAATCGCGCGAACGCGTTGGCGAGTTCATTAAGCGCGTCGGAATGGGGAACTTCCTCGAAGCGATCGATATCGAGCCTAGCCCCTATCAAGTAGCGTATCCGCGAGACAATCCGTACATCTTCTATGAAGAGTACTTCGAAGAAGGCGACGACGAAGAGGAAGCAGGCGAAGAATAATTCGCCGCAACGGCATCGATGGGAATCGAGCTCGAAAATACTTAGGAGGAATATAACTGATGTCCCAAACGGAACGAATTACCGACATCGGCCCGCCCAAATACGATCAATTTCTTCCCCCCGTTATTAAGAAGAATTATGGGAAGTGGCGTTATCATGAAATTTTGAAGCCTGGCGTCATGGTTCATGTGGCGGAGTCCGGCGATAAAATCTATACCGTGCGCTGCGGCTCTCCGCGCTTGCTCAGCATTTATACGATCCGGGATTTCTGCGATCTCGCGGATAAATATTGCGACGGCCATCTGCGCTTCACCAGCCGCAACAACGTGGAGTTTTTGCTGACGGACGAATCGAAAATCGATTCGTTGATCGCGGATGCGAAAGCATTAGGCTTCCCTGTCGGCGGCATTGGCAACACGATTTCCAATATCGTGCATACTCAAGGCTGGGTGCATTGCCATTCCGCCGCCACGGATGCGTCCGGCATCGTCAAGAACGTTATGGACGCCATGTGCAAACATTTCGAAGCGTTGAAACTCCCTGGCAAGCTGCGCATCGCCTTGGCCTGCTGCCTCAATATGTGCGGCGCCGTCCATTGCTCGGACATCGCCATTCTCGGCGTTCACCGCCGCCCGCCGAAAATCAATAACGAGCGGCTGCCGCAGATTTGCGAAATTCCCAGCGTTGTCGCGTCATGTCCCACGGCGGCTATCCGCCCGGCTGTCATCGACGGCAAAAAGTCCGTCGAAGTGGACGAAGACCGGTGCATGTTCTGCGCGAACTGCTTCACGGTCTGCCCCGCCATGACGTTGAACGATCCCCTCAACGACGGCGTCTCCATCTGGGTTGGCGGCAAAGTATCCAATGCTCGCCACGAACCGATGTTCTCCAAACTGGCGGTTCCGTTCCTTCCCAACAATCCGCCCAACTGGCCGGAAGTCGTGGAAGCGGTTTCGAAGATCGTAGATGTCTGGGCGGCCAACGCCCGCAAATTCGAGCGCATGGGCGAGTGGATCGAACGAATCGGTTGGCCCCGGTTCTTCGAATTGACCGGCTTCGAGTTCCGCAAAGAGCATATCGACGACTTCAAGTACGCCGGTCTCTCTTACAAGCGGTCCGCTCACTTGCGCTTCTAGGAGAGGTGACGAAATGGCAGACGAATTAACGGTGGAACAAGTCGCCGACGCCATGTACAACATGATCAAGAGCGCCATGGGAGAAAAGAAATTGAAACCCATGGATTTGCAGAAGGCCATGATCGAACATTTCGGCGCCGACCGTTGCGACAAAAAACTATGCAAAGAGGCGATCAAGTCGCTCATCGATTCGAGCCGGTGCGTTTATACCTACTTCGGCGGATCGTTCATCGAGATCCCTCATGAAGAAGGAGCGGCGAAAGGCTAAGGCGTCGAATGTCTTGGTTCTTGCCGCTGCGGATTGCAGATGATGGAAAAGCCTCAGGATGGCGCGATGGTTTCTCTTGGCCCTCGCGTCATCCTCTGCGGTTTGCGCGGCGGGTCGGGAAAGACGGTCGTAACGATCGGAATGATTGGCGCGCTGCGGCAACGGGGACTCAGACCTGTCCCTTTTAAAAAAGGACCGGATTATATCGACCCGCAATGGCTCGCTCTGGCGGCGGGCCGTCCATGCCGCAATCTTGACGCTTATCTCATGAGCCGCGAACAAATTCTGGGTTCGATGGCGGAATATGGCCGAGAGGGCGATATCGCAGTCGTCGAAGGCAACCGCGGCCTGTTCGACGGCATGGACGAGAACGGAACGTATAGCGCCGCCGAATTGGCGATGCAATCCGGAACGCCGACAATCCTCGCTGTGGATTGTTCGAAAACCACGCGCACGGCGGCGGCGATGGTTCTAGGCTGCAAACTCATGGAGCCAAGCTTGCCGTTGCGCGGCGCGATTCTGAATCAAATCGCCTCCTCGCGGCAGGAAGCTGTGATCCGGGCGGCGGTGGAAAAAGAAACGGGGCTTCCCGTACTAGGCGCGTTTCCCAGACTGCGCGATTTCGCCTTCGACGAACGCCATTTGGGATTGCACCCGCCCGCCGAGCATTCGACGCCGCAGGAAACAGTGGATCGATTGGCGGAATGCGCAGCGCAGAACATCGATATAGAAGCGATTTTAAAAATCGCCGCCTACGCGCCGCCGTTGGAGGCGGCTGTACGAAAAAGAGAATTATTCGTTTCAACGCAGAATGAAGAAATTCGCATTGGGATCGTAAGAGACGAAGCGTTTCATTTCTACTATCCCGAAAACCTGGAAGCGTTGGAAGAACGGGGTGCGCAACTCGTCGAAATTCACTCCATGCGAGATGCGGCGCTGCCGCCCATCGAGGCGTTGTATATCGGCGGCGGCTTTCCCGAAACGCACGGAGCGCAACTAGCGGATAACGCCGCCCTGCGCTCCGATTTACGGCGGAAGATCGATGGCGGGCTTCCCGTCCTGGCCGAATGCGGCGGATTGATTTACTTGAGCGAAACCCTGATCGCCGAGGGGAGCGCTTATCCCATGACGGGCGTTTTTCCCGTAACTTTCACTGTATCCAAACGTCCGCAAGGGCATGGTTACACTGCGGCGCGAGTAGAAAGGGAGAATCCTTTCTTCCCTGTGGGAACGGAATTGCGCGGACATGAGTTTCGTTACTGCGCCGTTAAAGCAAACCGATACGGCATGACGAACGCCGCCTTTCGCCTGACGCGAGGATTCGGCTTCGACGGCGAGCGGGATGGATTGGTTTATAAAAACTGCCTCGCGTCCTTTTGTCACCATCACGCCCTTGGAACTCGGGAATGGGCGGAAGGATTGATGCGAAGCGCAAGAGCGTTCAAACGAAAAAGTGCGCAATAGAAAAGTGAGAATCGGCCAATCCTTTTACTAAGGAATGGCGTCAAAAACTCATCGCCCGCCTTCGAAGCGGCGAGCCGATGATAGAAACGGGATGGAGAAAAAATGGCAACAGTAGAACTCGCTGGCATACAATTCGAACTTGACGAAGACGGCTTCATTCAAGAATCGGATAAATGGAACGAAGAAGTGGCGAAAGCTCTCGCTCCGATGGAAAGCATTAACGATTTGACGGAAGATCACTGGAAAATCATTCGCTTCATCCGCGAATACTATCTGGAATTCGGCGTAGCGCCGATGATCCGCAAACTCTGCAAATCCACCAACTGTGATTTGAAGAAAATCTACGAACTCTTCCCCTCTGGGCCTGCGAAAGGGGCATGCAAATTAGCCGGTTTGCCCAAACCGACCGGTTGCGTTTAATTCTTTCTATGGGATGCGCCGGGCGATAAGGCAAATGCTTTTAGGATGCGTCATATCGCCCGGCTCTGACAATCCGATAAAAAAAGAGCAGCGAATTATCTTGCGGGCTAACCTAGAAATCAGCGCGAATGCGTTTGTCCTGCGGGATTGCCCTGTCTGAGCGTTAAGAGCCTAAGAATGAAACTGCTTTTGCTTCTCGCATCCAAGAAAAAGCGAATTTTGGAAAAATGGTTCGAACGGATCGTGAACTGTTACCCTTCCGACGCCAACCATTTTCTTACGAAGGAAAGAGACCGTTTCAACAATCCCATCGGCTTTACTCTTCGCGAAGGAATCGGAAAAATTTTGGATGCGCTGCTTCAAGAAAGCGAGCCGGATGCGCCGGAGGAATCTCTCGGCGATATCGTCCGTCTTATGGCGGTTCAGGATTTCACTCCCTCCCAAGCCGTGGAATTTCTCTTTCTTTTAAAGGAGATTCTTTGGGAAGAAGACGAGGAAAAAGACCGTCGCGATGAATGGCGCGAGTTGGAATCTCGAATCGATCGTATGGCTCTTCTCGCTTTCGACGGTTATATGAAATGCCGTGAAGCCATATATGAAATCAAAGCGAACCAGGTGAAAAATAGGACGTTGAAACTTCTGGAACGATCCCATTTGGTTTCCGTATGGGCGGAAGAAAATGAGGACTGCGGTTCCTGTTCGGCGCCCGATGCGCATCGTTGCAATGGAGGACATAATCCATGAGTTCCATGCCGGCCTTCTTCACGTCCAAGCGAAACAACGCGATTCTCGCCATTGCGGCCGTCGTTTTTATCCTTTTGGGAATCTTCACTCCTTTTTTCCGCATCGTTTTCGGAGTGATCGTTCCCTATATGGCGATACTGATTTTTCTTGTAGGCGTTGCCGCCCGCGTTTGGCAATGGGCCAAATCGCCGGAGCCTTTCCGCATCCCCACATCCTGCGGCCAGCAATTATCGTTGAAATGGATGCCATCCAGCAAATTGGATAATCCCAGCACTACCCTGGGCGTTATTGGCCGCATGGCGTTGGAAGTCCTCTGCTTCCGCTCCCTCTTCCGCAATACGAAAGCGGAATTGAAAAGCGGCCCGCGGCTGGTTTATGGAACGAGCAAATATTTATGGCTGGGCGCATTGGCGTTTCACTGGTGCTTCCTGCTTATTATCCTTCGCCATTTGCGTTATTTCGCCAATCCGGTTCCTTCGTTCGTTCTCTTCCTGGAATCGTTGGATGGATTTTTTCAAATCGGCGTCCCCATCCTCTATATCAGCAATTTAATCATCCTGGGAGCGCTGGCTTTTCTTTTATTCAGAAGGCTGCTGGAACCTAAACTGCGTTATATCTCGCTTCCCGCCGATTATTTTCCATTGCTGTTGATCTTGGGCATCGTTTTGACGGGAATGTTGATGCGCTATACGGCGTGGAAGCCGGACATCGTCGGCGTCAAGGAATTGGCGATGGGATTGGTTTCATTCCGTCCAGCGATTCCAGCAGGCATCGGTTGTCTCTTTTATATTCATCTATTTTTGGTGTGTACGCTAATCGCCTATTTTCCCTTCAGCAAGTTGATGCACATGGCGGGGATTTTCCTCAGCCCCACGAGAAATATGGCTAACAACAACCGAATGCAGCGCCATATCAATCCGTGGAATTATCCCGTAAAGGTTCATACCTACGAAGAATGGGAACACGAATTCCGCGATAAGATGAAAGCGGCGGGATATAAATTTGATAAGGAATAAAGAGGGTAAAGCAGGCGTCCCGCCTGCATTCAAAAAAACAGGCGAGACGCCTGTTTTACCCGTAAATTCGGAATATAGAGGCTAAAGAAGGGCGCACCGCGCTCATGTATCTTAAGACATAGGATTTTTATCATAACGCCAAAAAAACGGAATCATCGAGAAACGGTGCAAAATGGCGGAACATTTCAACAAAAAACCCGAAGAAGTCGTCCGAATCGATTACCATCCGCCGCAGAAAGCGTGGATGGATCCGACGATCGATTTCGAGAAGAAGAGAGGCAATTGGTGTTACGGCGCAGCGGCGAAGAACACAAAATACCTCGATCTTCCCCATCCCAGGGACTGGCATCCAACAGATGAAGATTGGAAACTGCCGGAGAATTGGAAAGAAATCATCCTGGAGGGCATCAAGGAGCGTTTGGAAAAATACCGCTCGTTCCGGCTCTTTATGGATATCTGCGTCCGGTGCGGCGCCTGCGCCGACAAATGCCATTATTTTATCGGCTCCGGCGATCCTAAGAATATGCCCGTTCTGCGCGCCGAACTCTTGCGCTCCATCTACCGCAACGATTTTACCACGGCGGGAAAAATCCTGGGGCAATACGCTGGAGGCCGCGAACTGACGGTCGATGTCATTAAGGAGTGGTTTTACTACTTCTTCCAATGCACGGAATGCCGCCGTTGCTCCGTCTTCTGCCCCTATGGCATCGATACCGCCGAGATCACCATGCACGCGCGGGAATTGCTCAGCCTTTTGGGCATCGGCATCAACTGGATCATGGAACCGGCGGCGAACTGCTTCCGCACCGGCAACCATCTCGGCGTTCCGCCCCATGCTTTCAAGGATAACGTCGAATTCGCGGCGGACGATCTTAAGGACGTTACCGGCGTCGAGGTGGAAACGCCGATCCACAAGAAAGGCGCCGAGGTTCTCGTCATCGTCCCCTCAGCCGATTATTTCGGCAATCCCCATTACTACACGTTTTTGGGTTATTTGGCGCTCTTTCACGAAATCGGGCTTGATTTCACTTTCAGCGCCTACGCCTCCGAGGGCGGCAACTTCGGCCTCTTCCATTCCCGCGAAATGATTAAGCGGCTCAACGCCAAAATTTACGCCGAAGCCAAGCGCCTGGGCGTCAAATGGATTCTCGGCTGCGAGTGCGGCCATATGTGGCGCGTGCTTCATCAATATATGGACACCATGAACGGCCCAGCCGACTTTTTGGAGGAACCTGTCTCTCCCATCACAGGAACCCGCTTCGAAAATGCGAAGTCGACCAAGATGGTCCACATTTGCGAATTCACCGCCGACTTGATCCAGAACGGCAAGATCAAACTAGATCCCCGCCGCAACGATCATTGGAAAGTTACGTTCCACGATTCCTGCAATCCGGCGCGGGCGATGGGCTTGATCGAAGAGCCTCGCTATATCCTGCGCAACGCCTGCAATTATTTTTACGAAATGCCGGAAAATACCATCAAAGAACAAACCTTCTGCTGCGGCAGCGGCTCCGGCCTGGGCACGGACGAAAATCTGGAGATGCGTCTGCGCGGCGGCTTGCCCCGCGCCAACGCCGTGAAATACGTGCGCGACAAGCACGGCGTCAACGTGTTGTCCTGCATCTGCGCCATCGACAAGGCCACTCTGCCGGACCTTCTAAAATATTGGGTTCCAGACGTGGATGTTTGCGGCGTTCACGAATTGGTGGGCAACGCCTTGATTATGAAGGGAGAAAACGAACGCGCCACGGACCTTCGCGGAACTCCCATCAAAACCAACGGCGGCCAAGGAGAATCGCAGCCATGATCTACGACAAGGAAAAAATCGTTCCGGGAATCGTCGTCTTCATTGTTCTCTTCACTTTTCCCGTTTGGTACAACCTGGCGTTCGGCAGCGGCGAGGGCGCTCCCAAACCTGAACTCCCGGCGCAAGAGAAGCAGTGCGTGGAATCGAAAGAATACATGCGGACGCAGCACATGGACCTGTTGAACCAATGGCGCGACGCCGTGGTTCGCAGCGATATGCGCCTCTATCTCTCTTCCGAAAACGGCGCGAAGTTCGAGATGAGCCTTACCAATACTTGCTTGAAATGCCATCCCAACAAGACCCGATTTTGCGACCAATGCCACGACTACATGGCGGTCAAACCGTACTGCTGGGATTGTCATATCGCCCCTACGGAGTAAATGCGATGGCTGTCGATCGAAGAAATTTTATCAAAATAACCGGGCTGGCCGCCTTGGGCGGAGCGGCGGGGAAAGAAGCGATGGACGCGCTTGCTCAGAGCGAAGCCAAATTCTCCCCTATGGATAATGCGCTCCACGGCAAGCGATGGGCGATGGCCGTTGACCTAAAGAAATGCAAAAAGGACAACGGCTGCAAAGATTGCATCCACGCTTGCCACAGCGTTCATAACGTTCCCGACTTCGGAAATCCCAAAGACGAAATCAAGTGGATTTGGAGAGAACCTTACGAAAAGGCTTTTCCCGATCAGGAGAACGAATTCGTTCCCGATGATTTGCTCCACGCCTCCGCGCCGCTTCTCTGCAACCATTGCGACAATCCGCCTTGCGTGCGCGTCTGCCCCACCCAGGCTACATGGAAGCGGCAGGACGGCATCGTCATGATGGATTGGCATCGCTGCATCGGGTGCCGCTATTGCATCGCCGCCTGCCCCTACGGCTCCCGCAGTTTCAACTGGCGCGATCCACGCGGCGCGGACGCCGAGGGAAAACCGTATATCAAAGAACAAAATCCCGCCTTCCCGACGCGGATGAAAGGCGTAGTGGAAAAATGCACTTTCTGCGACGAGCGGCTCGCCAAGGGCCTCAAGCCCGCCTGCGTAGAGGGCTGCAAGCAAGCCGCGCTGGTTTTCGGCGATTTGGACGATCCCGAATCGGAAGTGCGCAAACTGCTGCGGGAAAACTTCAGCATCCGCCGCAAGCCCGGCTTGGGCACGCAACCGGAAGTGTACTATATCGTATAGGGAACGAACGATGTTAGAAAATGCTCTTAAAGGCTCACGACGCTATTGGGGATGGATCGCCTTTCTGGCGGCCGTCATCGGAATCGGATTTCTTTGCTACCTGCGTCAGCTTCACTACGGCTTGGGCATCACCGGCATGAGCCGCGACGTAACTTGGGGATTCTATATCGCCCAGTTTACTTTCCTCGTCGGCGTGGCCGCCTCGGCGGTCATGGTCGTATTGCCGTACTATCTTCACAATTTCAAGGCGTTCGGCAAAATCACGATTCTCGGCGAATTTTTGGCGATCTCTTCCGTCACCATGTGCATCCTCTTCGTCCTCGCTGATTTGGGGCAGCCGATGCGGATGGTCAATATGATTTTATATCCCACGCCGAACTCGATCCTTTTTTGGGACTTGATTGTACTCAACGGTTATCTCTTTCTCAACGTAATCATTTCGCGCGTTATGCTGGATTCGGAGCGCAAAGGCTTAGAGCCTCCGAAATGGATCAAGCCGATCATCTACCTTTCCATTCCTTGGGCCGTCAGCATCCATACCGTAACGGCTTTCATCTACTGCGGCCTGGGCGCCCGCCCCTTCTGGCTGACGGCGATTTTGGCCCCGCGCTTTCTCGCTTCGGCGTTCTCGGGCGGTCCCGCCTTGTTGATTCTCCTCTGCCTGATTCTGCGCCGCGTTACCCGCTTCGACGCTGGTAAGGAGCCAATCCAGAAGTTGGCGCTTATCATAACCTATGCGATGGCGGCCAACCTCTTTTTCGTCTTGATGGAAATCTTCACCGCCTTTTACAGCGATATGCCCGAACATACGATTCACTTCCGCTATCTCTTTTTCGGCATCGACGGCGCCCGCAATCTCGTCCCCTGGATGTGGACATCGGAAATTCTGGGCATCGTCTCTCTCGTCCTGTTGATTGTTCCCTCCACTCGTCGAAACGAAAGCATCCTCACCGCCGCTTGCGCCGGGACTTTCATCTCTTTATGGATCGATAAAGGATTGGCGATGGTCGTGGCGGGATTCGTCCCTTCACCGGTAGGGAACGTAACCGAATATTGGCCCACAGCGCCGGAATTAATGATCTCGTTGGGCGTTTGGGCGATCGGATTCTTGATTCTGACTGTACTCTATAAAATCGCTCTTACAGTCAGGGAAGAAATCTAATCGCAAACCTATTCAATCCTGTCATGTTCCATGATTAAAATGGAATATTTTCTTTGATAGATGCAGGATGCCAGCAAATAATCCGTCTTAGCATTGGAAAACAGGGCATCCTTTTGGGGATGCCCTAAATTCTTAACGCAACGGCTTGGCCTCCAGGGAGGGATTCAACCTGAGTTTTCCATTGCGAAATAATTTTTAATAATAACTCATTCTAACAATTGGAGTTAGCGTCTTCATTAGTGTAGTGTTAATAATTAGGCTATTGACAGGCTGCAAATGCAGGTATATTATATAAAATGTAGTGTTATTTATTGGGAGACGAACATGGTCGGACACCTTTACCCCAAAACCATTCGAGGAACCACCTATTACTACTACCAGCGCACTTGGCGCGAAAAGATCAATCCCCGCGACCACGGCAAGGCGCGCGGCTCGGGAAAGAGCCGCGTGCGCACCCAATCCATCTATCTGGGAACCGCCGAATCGATTTTCCGCCAGTTGAAAAGCGGCCGATCGCCCCTGGAAATCCGTCATCGGGAATTCGGCTTTGCGGCGGCGATCTATCAGACCGCCGTCGAGATCGGACTCGTTTCTCTCCTGCGCCAACACATCCCCGGCGAACGCTTCGGCCTCCCTCGCTGGCTGTATTTCCTTCTCCCCATCATCAACCGGCTGCAGCACGCCACCAGCAAGCGGCGCATGGGCGAGTGGGCGCAAACCACCATCTTGCCCGATCTGCTCGGCTTCGATCCTCAACGTTTGACCAGCAAAACCTTTTGGTACGCGGCGGACGACGTCATCAGCGAGCGCGAGTTGCGGGAGCGGCGCAGGAAGGAACCCGACGCGGCCGACGATCTGTTCGCCGGATTGGACGATTCCACGTTCCGAACGATCGAAGAAGAACTCCTGCAAAACTTGCCTTCGCATTACGATCTGTCGCAAGAGATTTTCTTCTATGACACGACCAACTTTTTCACCTATATCGAGGAACCGGTTCGCGCGCTTTTGCCGCAGACCGGCCATAATAAGGATTGTCATCATCATTGCAAGCAGGTGGGCTTGGCTCTGTGCGTCGAGAAGGAATGGGGAATCCCTTTGTTTCACCGATTGTATCGGGGAAACGCGCATGACAGTCAAACCTTCGCGGGCGTTGTGGAGGAACTCCTCGCGCAGCTGCGGGCGGGGTTTCGTCAGATCGAGAAGTTAGTGCTGGTGTTGGACAAGGGCAACAATTCGCCGGAAAATTTCGCCGCTTTGCAGGGAAAACTGCATTGGGTGGGCAGTCTGGTTCCTTCCCATTTTCCCGATCTTCTGCAACTCCCGTTGGGAAATTATACGGGAGAGGCCGAAGCGGTTCGCTATTACCGTTGCCGACGCGCCGTGTTCGGCGTCGATTGCGTGCTGGTGCTGACCTACAATTCCCAACTGGCGAAAAAACAGGAACACTCTCTGCAGAACGGAATCGAGAAACTTAAACGGCGAATTATGGAAAAGTGGGAATCCTACAAACGCAAACCCCCGCGCGTTCCGGCCGGGATCGTTCGCTTGATGGAGGAGAGCCGCTATGGAAAATATCTCGCCGCGACCTATCGCAAAGGAAAACTCGCGATTTCGGAAACAGAGGCGGCGGCGGGCCAGCGCCAACGGTTTGGTAAAAATTTGTTGTTCTGCAGCAATCCGGAGGCCGAGAGCGCGTGGATCATTACGCAATATCGCAGCAAGGATCGGATTGAACAGGATTTCAAACTGTTGAAAAATCCCGAATTGATTCGCTGGCGTCCGGCTCGTCATTGGACGGATACCAAGATTCGCGCCTCTGGATTTTGTTGCGTCATGGCGCTGCTTTTGATCCAAGTCATGCTACAGAAGGTGGAGCGCGCGGGATTGCGCATGAGCGCCGCCGTCTTGAAGGAAGAATTAACCGATCTGCGGGAAATCGTCATGGTGTATGAGGATCAGTCCGCCGAAATGAAAATATCCCGCCGCAGTTCCGTTCAACGCAAACTGTGGAACCTTTTCGATCTCGGCTCTATAGAACAACGGTTACCCTACACCTAATCCCTCTCTATCTTCCTTCCTCTCAACGAGTTATATTCAGAATAAGACGCTTCTTGGAAAACTCAGGTTCAAGTAGAAAGAAAAATTCTTGTTTTTTGCTTGCGCCGGGTATATTTTTTGTGAAATATGGCATAAATAATATTATATAATGGTATCAGATAGATTCTTAACATGCAGCGCTGACGAAGCGAAACAACGCCGGACAGTTAAAGGAAAACAAGATGTCGATCGTAACGATTTCCTATGGCTCCAGCGGCATCCGGGGCGGCTTGGCGGAAAATGCGGCGGAGAAGTTGGGTTATAACTTCGCGGGTCGGGAAACGTTGTCTCTCGCTTCGCAGAAATACGATATCCCGGAGGAAAAACTATCTTACGCTCTCCATCACGGTCCTTCCTTCTTCGGCATGTCCACCGCTGTGCGCAAACGTTATATCGCCTGCATTTTCGCTTCGGCGGCGGAAATTCTGCTGCGGGACAATTTGGTTTACAATGGCCCGGCGGGGCATGTCATCGCCCAAGGCGTTTCCCACATTCTGAAAGTCAACCTCATCGTATCGCTCGAAGCCCGCATCTCTTTCCTCATGGATCGCGATAATATCTCAATGGAAAAAGCGGAAAAAATCGCCGCCAAGGAAGATGCGGATCAAAAAAAATGGTCCTCTCTCTTTTTCGGGATGGACGCTTCCGATCCTAACTTGTTCGATCGGATCATTGATGTCAGCCGGATCGGCGTGGATGAAACCGTCGAACAAATCGCAGAGGCCGCCCGCGAAAAAAAATATCAGCCGATGACCTATTCGATGCAGTGCATACGCAATAAAGAGTTGGCTTACCGGGCGACCGCCTGTTTGATCGATCTCGATCCCGAAATCCGAGCGCACAGCGAAGAGGGCGCTGTTTTTGTTCACGCCAAGACGATGGGGCGGGCGAAAGAGAAGAATCAAGCGCTTATCCGGGAACGCCTCGAAGCCTTTCCGGACGTAAAAAAAATCGAAATTCATATGGATGAAGATTTGATCGACCGCATGGGGGGAGTGTTGCGCTAGACATCGATTTCCATAATAGGATAAAAGAGCTGCGAAATCGCCGTTAACATTGTCGAATCGATCCAGGATCGATAACCCGCGCCATTCGACGCGGCGAAAGGAGGGTGGGATGAGTAAGCCGATGACGATTCTCCTGCTGGACGACGAACCGATCGTTGGGAAACGGTTGCAGCCCGCCTTAGCCAAGGAAGGATACGAGGTTGAGGTTTTTCAAAACTCAATAGAGGCTTTGACGCGGATCGAAGAGAAGGAATTCGATATCGTCGTGACCGATATTTACATGGATGAAGTGGATGGCATTCAAATCCTGGAAAAAGTTCATGAAAAATATCCGAAGACAAAAGTGATCGTAATTACCGGCTACGCCATGATGGAGATGGCGAGGGAAGCGATGGAAAAGGGCGCCTTCGACTTCATCGCCAAGCCTTTCAAGCCGGACGATCTTCGCGACGCGATTCTTAAAGCGGTTAGTTCTCTTCGTTCCGAGTCGGCTCTCCAATAGGCCGCTAATCATCATGACGGAATGGATTGCGGATCGCTTCCAAACGCTTGGGGAAGGGAACGCCGATGGGCCGGATTCGACCAACGGTCCCAACATGAAGGCTTTCGAATCTACCCGCAAAGCCCTCCTATCCCGTCCTAAATTCAGTATCCGCTTGCAAATCTACATCAGTTTCGTCTTTTCTTTTACCGTCATTCTCGGATTCGCCATCGCCCAATTGGCGGCGATGCAGATGATGAAGAAAAAGGTCGTCATCCTGGACGCTGCCAATAACGCTCTATATGAAATCCAACATGCCCTGAGCTTTCAAAACGATTTTTTTTTATATGGCGCCGGTTTGGACGAGGCGTTGGCGAGTCTTCGCCGCGCTCGCAGCCTATTGCAGAATGCGGTGGATTCGTCGCGGGATATTGGCGATATTCTGGGCGATCTCCTGGCGCGCGAAAAAGGGTACGAATCGATGCTGAAAAATCGAGATTCTCTCGAAAAACAGCCTTATTCGGCGGAGAAGGAGGCAGCGATCGAAAAGTTGGATGCGGAGATTCGAACCGAGGGCAAGGGGACGGCAATTTTTGGAAGGGAATTGATTCTACGGGAAAAAAAAGCGTTGCAACGAATGATTGGATTATCTCAAAACATTCACGCCTATTCTCTCTTCTCGCTGCTTCTCATCATTCTCTTCTTCACTTTTTTGCTGACCCGCCGCATTCTGGCCCGCATCAACCGCTTCGTCAAATATACGCAACGCATCGCTCTGGGCAATTATACTCTCATCATCCCCGCTCGTTCCTACCGCGACGAATTTTCCGACCTCGCCGTCGCCATCAACCGCATGATCATGGAATTGAAGCTGCGCCAGGACATCCTTGTGCAATCGCACAAGTTGAAAGCGATAGGCGCGCTCACCGCCGGCGTCGCTCATGAATTGAACAATCCCCTCAATAACATCATGCTCACCGCCCACATGTTCAAGGAAGATTATCCCAATCTTTCCGATGAGGAACGGCAGGAGATGATGGAAGACGTCATCCATGAAAGCGAACGCGCCAAGAAGATTGTTTCCAACCTGTTGGATTTCGCCCGCGAAAGCCATACGGTGATGGCGCCTTTGGATATTGGCGGCGTCATCCGCGAAACCTTGGACCTGGCCGCCAATCAAATCAACTTGAAAGGCGCGCATATCGACCTTCGCATCGAATCCCATCTTCCCGTTGTGAATGGGGATAAGCAGCAATTGATTCAAGTTTTTCTCAACGTCATTTTCAATGCGCTGGACGTAACGCCTAAAGGAGGAAGGATCGTCGTCGATGTCGGTCCCACGAAAACCGCCAAATTTCTAACTGTGAAAGTAACCGATTTCGGCCCCGGCATTCCCGACCATGTCATCCCTTCCATCTTCGATCCCTTCTTTACGACGAAATCGAAACAAGGCGGTACGGGTTTGGGTTTGTCCGTCTCCCAGGGCATCGTCGCCAAGCACGGCGGGGAAATCAGCGCTTACAGCGAACCCAATGCGGGAACGACGTTCACGGTGGCTTTACCCGCCGCTTCGCCGCATGGAGTTTGATGGTGGTTGACGAGAAGGTTGTTTTTTTATGTTTTGGAATGCAGGCGGTTTTCCTTCTCGATGAAATTATGGTATTAGATTTTATAAGTATCGAATGCTATTCGAATGCATTTTTTTCTCCCCGCCTTTTTCCGCAAGAGGGGAATAGAATGGCTTGCCGATTTCATTGAAATGGGATTCGTTTTTCGGATTTGATTTCCGGAACAGAATGCGATTCGCCTGCTACGCGCGCTTAATGAATTGGGCTTTCTCTAGTTGTATGGCGCATGCTGGCGCTTGGAACTCGAATGGGGATTTTATCTTATGTGGAAGAGTTTTTTACCTTTTTTATCCTGGTTTGAAAATTACGATCCGTCCAAATTGCGGTCGGATTTCATCGCGGGGCTTAACGTGGCGCTGGTGTTGGTTCCGCAATCGATGGCGTACGCCCAGCTGGCGGGGCTGCCGGTCTATTACGGCCTTTACGCCTCGTTTTTGCCGCCTATGATGGCGGCCATGTTCGGTTCGAGCCATCAGCTGGCGACCGGTCCCGTCGCCGTCGTGTCGCTGATGACCTCGACCGCCTTGGCGCCCTTGGCCGTGCAAGGAAGCGCCGAGTATATTTCCTACGCTATTTTACTCTCTCTGATGGTGGGGCTGGTTCAGTTCGGATTGGGCGTTTTGCGCATGGGAATCGTCGTCAATTTCCTATCCCATCCCGTTGTAACCGGCTTCACCAATGCGGCGGCGCTGATTATCGCCAGTTCCCAACTCTCCAAAATTTTCGGCGTTTACGTTGACAGCGGCGAATATCATTGCCAGACGATTTACCGCGTGGCGATCGCTGCTTGCTCCTATACCCACTTTTTAAGCATCATCATGGCCGCACTGGCCATCGCCATCATGTGGATGCTCAAACGGTTGTTTCCCCGAGTTCCCAACGTTCTGATCGCCGTCATTATTACTTCCCTCATTTCGTATATCATTGGCTTCGAACGCAACGCCGAAGTTCCTCTTTCCGCCATTTCATCCGAAGAAGCGAGGGAGACGGTCCGCCATTTCAATAAGGCGGTTTGCGAGATGGAAACGTTGTCCGAGAAACGAACCATCCTGAATCCGAAAATCCGAGAGTCGCGCCGGACGGATGGCGTTCGCTCCGTCAAAGCGGCGATGTTGCGCCACGAGGCGGATTTGTTGCAATTGAATATGTCGGAATGCGAAGAAAAATGCGCTCTTTATCGCGATCGGCTGCGGATTTTTCTTTTTGAGTCCGCCATCGGCGAAAACGGAGAGAAGAAATTCTTCTCCCTCGGCGAAGTCCCGCCTCCGTGGAAAAGCGATCGTTCTTGTTGGCGCATGAAAGTAGGCAACCGCCAATTGAAGGAAGAGTCGTTGACGTTGTTCGGAGGCGGCGAAGTCGTCGGCGCGATTCCGCCGGGGCTGCCCACGCTGCAATGGCCTCGAATCAACCTCGGCGTTATGGCGCAACTGCTTCCCATGGCGTTGATTATTTCCCTATTGGGATTCATGGAAGCCATTTCCATCGCTAAAGCCATGGCCGCCAAAACCGGCCAACGTCTGAATCCCAATCAGGAATTAATTGGGCAGGGCGTCGCAAACATCGTCGGCGCCGTGGGACAAAGCTATCCCGTTTCCGGTTCGTTTTCGCGTTCCGCCGTCAATATCCAGGCGGGAGCGACGACCGGCCTGTCCAGCGTATGCGCCAGCGTCATTGTCGTGATCGTTCTGTTATTCCTAACGCCTTGGCTTTATTATCTTCCGCAAGCGGTTCTGGCGGCCATCATCATGTTGGCGGTGATCAACCTTATCGACGTCAGCGCCATCGTGCGCGCATGGCGCACCCAAAAGCACGACGGCGCCATCGCCGTAATCACTTTCGTTTTCACGATCGCCTTCGCTCCTCATTTGGATAAGGGAATTTTCATCGGCGTGCTGCTTTCACTGGCCGTTTTCCTGTACCAGCATATGCGGCCGCGCTTAACCATCCTTTCCAAACATCCAGACGGAAGCTATCGGGATTCTCTCCGTTGGAATTTGAAGCGATGCCAGCATATCTGCGCCATCCGCTTCAATGATGCCCTCTTCTTCGCCAACGCCACCTATTTAGAAGATAAAATCCTAGATTGGGTTTCCGCCCGTCCCCATTTGAAACACGTCCTTATCGTGGGCAACGCCATCAACGAATTGGATGCGTCGGGCGAAGAGATGCTCTCCTCCATCGTCGACAAAATGCACGACGGCGGATACGAAATCTCCTTCAGCGGCTTGAACGACGCCATCCTCGACGTTATGAAGCGCACTCATCTGTTCGAAAAAATCGGCGAGGATCATTTGTTCCGCAATGTTCAGGCTGCTCTCCAATCCATTCACGCCAAAGCGCATGTGGATTCGCAGGAAAAAGTATGTCCCCTGCTGGAAGTATGCTTGCAGGAAGAAAAATGAATGATAAGCGCGATTCAAAGACGCAACTATAAAGGAGACGTCTCTTTAACTCATGATGGAAAGGGACATTATACGCAGTTAACTTGATTGGTTGTGGTTTTGCTTTTAGCCAATCATGAATAATCTTGTCCATTTTTATAGGTTTTTTTGTTATTTGGTTTGGGTTTGAGGTAAAATAAAAGAGTATGGCTTATTCTTCTTCAAAAGGGGATCGCGATGGACGTAAAAGAACAGATACTCATGGAAGCGGGTACGAACGAACTGGAGATTCTTGTTTTTAATGTTGGGGAGGAGAAATTCGGCATTAATGTGGCTAAAATCCGAGAAGTCATCCGCCTGCCCAAAATCACCTATCCTCCAAATACGCATCCCCTGATCGAAGGCGTAATGAATCTGCGCAACTTCATCATCCCTGTTATCAATTTGCGCCGCGCATTGGGTTATCCTTCGCGAAAGACGCAAGAGAGCGATCGGGTTATCGTTTCCGAATTTCACAAGCAATGGTTCGGCTTTATCGTCGATTCCGTGCAAACCATCTGCCGCATATCCTGGAAAGACATTGATCCGCCTCCCGTGGCGCATCAACACGCCAATAACCTAACCGGAATCGCCCACGTAGAAGAAGAGTTAGTGCTTATGCTAGATGTGGAAACGATTACGCAAGTTCTCATTCCCATGAAAAGCCAGGCCGAAGAGACTCATTCCTCCGGCGATTTGATAAAAAAGCGCGGAATGAAGCGCATTCTCACGGCGGACGATTCCGGCATGATCCGTACGGTGGTCAATGAAAAATTGCAAGAGGCGGGTTATACGAATGTGACGATTACGATCAACGGCGAGGAAGCGTGGGATGCGCTTCAACGCGATCGGGGATTCGACGTGGTCATCACCGATATCGAGATGCCCCGCATCGACGGCTTGCATCTCACCAAATTGATTAAAGCGGAAGCGGATTTCAAGAAAATCCCCGTCATCATTTTCTCTTCCATCATCAGCGAAGATAACCGCAATAAGGGAGAAGCTGTCGGCGCCGATTGCCAGATTACCAAACCCGACTTGCCCCTATTGGTGGGAACCGTAGATCGATTGCTCGGTCTCGCTTCCGCATAAAGGATTGTTCTATGGCCAACCAGGGCGTTGGAGTTGCCGCCATTCAGCCCTGGTTGGCGAAAATTCCCGCTGCCCTGCTCACCAATTTTCCGCCAGCAGTTCGAAATGGGCTTGCGGATGGGCGCAGGCGGGGCAGGCTTTTGGGGCTTCTTCTCCTTCATGAAGATAACCGCAGTTGCGGCAGCGCCAAACCGCTTTCTTTTCCTTCTTGAATACTGTCCCCGTTTCTACGTTAGCCAGCAGTCCGTTATATCGTTTTTCATGCTGCTTTTCCGCAATGGAAACGGCGTCGAAGACGTTGGCAATGGCGTCGAATCCTTCTTCCCGCGCGATTTGGGCAAAGCCGGGATACATCTCCGTCCATTCGTGATGTTCTCCCGCCGCCGCCGCTTTCAGGTTTTCCGCCGTAGAGCCGATGACGCCGGCTGGAAAGGCCGCTTGAATCTCCACTTCTCCGCCTTTCAGGAATTTAAAGAAGCGCTTCGCGTGTTCGCTCTCCTGTTTCGCCGTTTCTTCGAAAATATCGGCGATTTGTATTAAGCCTTCCTTGCGGGCGGCGCTGGCGGCGTAATCGTAGCGATTGCGCGCCTGCGATTCTCCGGCAAACGCCGTAAGTAAATTCTTCTCGGTCCGGCTTCCTTTCAGTTCCATGTCCCTTCTCCTTTTTATAGGTTAATAACGCATGTTACGCGCAATAAATTAGGATGGAGTTATTTTACTTATCGTATTGAATCGCGAAACCACATAAAGATGAAAAATTCCAAAAATTTTTCAAATCACGGATTTCGCGGATTCATTTGGATTCCACGAAAAAAAAACTCATTTCAAGGCGCGATTCGTATTTGAAAGATTCAACTAATATCGCTGTCTATACTTGAATCTAGCCTTGTTTTACAATCGTTCCATCCGGCAATCCATTCCATGACAGTGAGAGGTGAATTATGCAGAAGAATAATCCTATTACCCGGCGCCGTTTTTCCAAGCAAGCGGCGGGATGGACGGCGGCCTTCGCGGCGGCGGGTCCGGCGATCAACGTGTTGGGCGCGAACGAAAAAATCCAACTGGGCTGCATCGGACTTGGCGGCCGCGGCAGTTTTCATCTTGGCCAATTCAACGGCTTCGACGATGTCGAGATCGTCGCTCTTAGCGACGCTTATCAACTTCATATCGATAAAAACGCGGAAAAAATCGGACATCCAGTTCAGAAAACGCAGGATTTCCGCAAGGTTTTGGAAAACAAGGATGTGGACGCTGTCGTTGTCGCTTCTCCCGACCATTGGCACGCGCTGCAAGCCATTCTCGCTTGCCAGGCGAGTAAAGACGTTTACGTGGAAAAGCCCATGAGCCGCACCGTTGTGGAAGGGCGGCGCTTGATCCAAGCGGCGGATTATTATAAGCGCGTCGTCCAGGTAGGACAGCAGCAGCGCAGCATAGCCAATTTTCAGAAAGCCGTGGAGATGGTCAAATCCGGCGAGATCGGCAAGGTTACCTCGGCTCGCTGCATCAATATATGGCCGATTTTCGGCTACCTTAGCGGCGGCCCCGAAGGCATCGGCCGCAAGCCCGACGGCGAACCTCCCGAAGGATTGGATTACGATATGTGGCTGGGACCGGCGCCCAAACGTCCTTTCAATCCCAACCGATTTCTCGTCAATTTTTATTTCTTCCTCGAATATTCCGGGGGCATGTTGACCGCCTGGGGCGTGCATCTTTTCGACATCGTCATGTGGGCGATGGGACCGGAAATCCGCAGCGTCGCTTCCATCGGCGGCCATTACGCCCATCAGGACGACCGCGACACGCCCGACACCGCCGATATTCTTTTCGACGCGCCGGGATATACCTTTACCTACTGCCTGCGCCACGGCAACGGCTTTCCCGACGTGCTTGAGGAAGACGGCATCGATCACGGCATTTACTTTTACGGCGACAAGGCCACGCTTCTCGTCAATCGCCGCCATACCGTGGTCTATCCCGAAAAAGACCGCAAAAATGCCAAAGTCATCCCCACCAGCGAGGGCGATAAAGCCCATAAGCGCAATTTTCTGGATTGCATCCGCAGCCGCCAGCAAACCGTCTGCCCGCCCATCGCTGGACACGAGGCCAACCTTCCCGGCCTGCTCGCTCTCATCTCTTGGCAGACGGGGCGGCAAATCAAGTGGGACGGCAAGAACGAAACCATCCCCGGCGACGAAGAGGCCTGCAAACTGTTGACGCGGGAATATCGCAAACCGTGGGAATTGCCCAAGATTTTGTGACGAATGGCGAAGAAATATAGTGAAGGAAAAAGCAGGATGGGCCGTGTTTTTCGTACCATAGGCGTATATGGACATAAAAAAAATTGTTCAAACGGCGCTGCCCATCCTGCGTTTCCAGTAAGAAGATCGATGGCGCAGGAAATTCATAAAAGGGGGAAATTCTCATGGCTGCTCCCAAGAAATTGCAGATCGTCGTAAAAGAAATTCGCGAGTTTTGTTTGGAGAACGCCGATGAAGCGGTGGTGAAAAAATATGCCCGTTTCTTCACGGAAGGATATGACGCCTATGGCTTATCCATGGATTCTTTTATGAAGAAAAAGGACGAGCTGATCGAAAAATACTGCCCCAAATTATCGCTCGAAGACGCGATGCAATTGGGGGAGATGCTGTTGGAAAGCGGAAAATATGAGGAAGCCTCCTTCGCTTTGTATTTTCTCGATCCTTATGCGGACCAATATACGGTGGAAGTATTTCAAAGATTGGGAAGATGGCTGGAATCCGGTTTCCGCAATTGGGGGCATACGGACGTGTTTTGCGGGAAAATCCTGGCGTTGTTTTTCGAGAAGGAGATCGCGCATTTGGAGGATATGGCGGAGTGGCGCGAATCGCTTTCGAAATGGAAGCGCCGCGCCGTCCCGGTAACGATGATCGATTTGTTGAAGGGATGCAAGAGCGTGAAGCCGTTGCTGGATTTCATCGATCCGATGATGATGGATGAAGACCGTTTTGTGCAGCAGGGGATTGGTTGGTTTTTACGGGAAGCCTGGAAAATGCAGCCAGAGCCGGTGGAAAAAATCCTGCTGAAATGGAAAAACGACGCTCCCCGTAAAATCTTTCAATACGCTACCGAAAAAATGAGCAAAGAGCAGAAGGAACGGTTCCGGCGGGAACGGAAAAAATAAAGGCGGCGCGGAATCCGCCGTCCTTTCAATGATGCAAAGATCGAAACTTGGTGGAACGTAATCGTTGAAATAGAGTTAATAAATCGTTCCGCCCGGTCCCAGCCACGCAAGGACTCCTTTGCTGTTGAGACCATTGGATGCGGCGTAATAATTGACGTAGGATGCGTGCGCTAAACTCCAATCCAAGGCCGGTCCGGGACTGCGGACAGTGTATTTGTACGATTGCCCGTACACCACCA
The DNA here is from genome assembly GCA_040755155.1 of Candidatus Omnitrophota bacterium. Lineage (NCBI taxonomy): Bacteria > Pseudomonadati > Candidatus Omnitrophota > Candidatus Omnitrophota bacterium. The sequence goes on from JBFMBP010000054.1 coordinate 73,020, forward strand.
TCGTATTCCCGCTGCGGCTGACGTCGTCGTACACGTATCCTCCATCCCAGATCGTTCCCAAACTCGGAAGAATTTTTTGCGGATTGTTGGTTTGAAACGGATCGATGGGTACGGATGATAAATAGGCGATGGGCGTCGTCAAGACGTGATAGCGGTACGTATGTTTTTCCCACCATTTCGTCCCGCCCCAAAAACCTTGTCCTCCTGGATAGGAATTATTGTCGATCCCGTACATTTCAATGGCGGTTCCGAGCGCCCGTAAGTCGGAATAGGCGCGGCTGAGTTTCGCTTTCACTTGGGCGTTCAGGAAATTCGGCACGGCGATAGCCGCCAATATGCCGATAATCGCGACGACGATAAGCAGCTCGATCAAAGTAAATCCCATTTTTTTGAAAGACATACGAATCATCCTTCCCTTAATCCATACGTTCGCTTGAACCAGTCTTGCTCGATGCCTTGGCGAAAAAAACGGAACTCCATAGTTTTATTCGATATATCATCCCATAGTATATTGTATTCTCAATCCCGCTGCGTATTATTTTTTCGTTCATCCAAGATTTGAGTACTTTTTCTTTCTCGAGTTGGATTGGTTCAATGTCAGAATCAAGATGTCCAGGATGAATGGATGACCAGGATGGCGCGAGGGAGTTGGTTGGATTGAATCACGAAAGCGCGAAAGGGATGAAAGACGCAATAAAAACATATGGATAAAAAAAGGATAGCGCGAGGGAAAGCATCAAAGAAGATTATCCCCTCGGAATGGAAAATCGAATTTTTAAAAAAGGGCAATACCCTCACCCTAGTCCTCTCCCAAGTGGCGAGGGAATGTGAAAGGGAAATCGTTTATTTTAAAGTGGTAAACCGGGGCGGCAAGGTTGCGGCATTTTGTCTTTTTCTTTCCTCTTTCTTTTCCGAGATGCGATAGAAAAGTTCGAGCAAAGGAAAGATAAAATTTACTTGCCGCCCTGCGGTTCGATCCTGCTTATTTCTCAATGCTCCGATGTCGCCAGGGGGCTTCATGCCCTATAGGCAAGCCGGTTCCCAGGCAATCGCTTCACCATGCCAATCCCAGTCAGGCGAAACGACTGTGAGTTCCACCCCCGCTACTCATTCACCGACGCCCACCCGAAAGGTTGAGCGAGGTTATCGACGATGCCATCCTCTTCCAATTCGCTATTTAGCGGCGAGTACGGCGGGGACTGCTCGGCGCGCGCCGTGAGAAGGTCCCTCTGTTATTATGGAGCAGGGTGCAAATTGGGAACGATAATGGGACTTTGGGGACTTTGGGGAGTTGGGATTGTGGAGGAGAGGCAGGCTGCGCTTTGCTTTTAGCCCGCCACTATGCGACCTATAGTATATAAGAGGTTCATCCAGTATTTGAGCAACTCATATTACGCGCGACGAAAAACAAGATGGAGTTGTTTTTACATCGCATTGAATCACGAAAACGCGAAAGAAAAAAGAGAACCACGAAAAAAACAAATAGCGTAAGGGATTGCTCCATAAAGGGGAGCTTTCTGTGAAATCAACAAAAATTAGTGATATCCCTGATGCGAATATTTCGTGGATATCGAGTTTCTTCGTGTTTTTGTGATTCAAAAACGCAACAATAAATAACGCCTATTCGCCGCTTTGAATAGTTCCTCCTATCTGCGGGCGAGAAGCCCGCGCTCCCAGGCACTGTAACATGAGTTAATAATATCAAGTATGCAATTTCCGGATGAACCGTTTAAATCAAGGGTAAAAACAACTTTTGCCTTTGCCGCCCAACCTTATATTTCATCATTCATCATTAAACCAACTCCCATCCTTTGCGGTATTTTTTGGAAACGTATCGGTTGGCTTCTTTGCAGTTCGTGAAGCGCATATTGGGGCCGTCCCACTCCAATACCTGTTTGGGGAATTTCAACGAGATATTGCCCATGACCACCCATTCCGTCAGCGGGCCGGCGTGATCGAAATTCGTTCCGGAGACGGAGCCGGTTTTGCAGGAGAGAATCCAGTCCAGTTTGTGCATTCGATCCGAATCCTGTCTCTCGTCCCGGCTCTTACTGGAGATGTTGGGGAGGCGGGGGATAATCATGCGGGGTTTTTCGTAGTCGCTGACGATCTCGCCATTGGCCGCCAGGATATTTTTCCCCCTCTGTCCATTCATCACGATGACGCCGCCGTCTCCTACGAACAGGGTCCCCGTTTTTTCCTCGAACAGGTTCATCGCTTCCGTAGTTCCGGCGGGCAGAGGCGGCTTCAGGAGTCCGTCGTACCAAAAAAGATCGAGAGCGCAGAATCCCTTGCGTTCCGGGAAGCGGTAATGCAGGATCGATTCGTTTGGATACGTCTGTTCGTTTCCGTCCTTTCGATGAACGCATTCGACGCTGATAGGATATTCCAGCTGCAGCGCTTTCGCGACGGGGCTTAGGTTATGGCAGGCGATATCGCCCAAGGCACCGCAGCCGAAATCCCACCATCCCCGCCATTTGAAAGGGCAATAGCCGGAATTGTAGGGGCGAACCGGCGCCGGGCCGAGCCATAAATCCCATTGCAGATAATCGGGAATTGGTTCTTTCGCCAGCGGGCCGGGGATTCCCTGCGGCCACCATCCTTGGGGGCGATCCGTCCAGGAATGAACTTCTCGCACCGGGCCGATCAGTCCCGCCCAAACCATCTCGCAGACTTCCCGATGCAAATCGGTGGCCGCGCCTTGATTACCCATTTGAGTCGCCACGCCGTACTTGCGGGCGGTTTGCCGCAGGACGCGCGCTTCGAAGACGGTGTGCGTCAACGGTTTTTGCACGTAGACGTGCTTGCCCGCTTCCATGCAGCGCATGGCAGCGATGGCGTGCATGTGATCGGGCGTGGAGATGGTCACGGCGTCGATCTCTTTGCATTCGTCCAGCATACGCCGGAAATCTTTATATTGTTTGGCCTTGGGATAACTCTTGAAAGCATTGGCGGCGTTGCGCCAATCCACGTCGCAGAGGGCGACGATGTTTTCCGTATTGCAGGTTTCGACGTCGCTGCGTCCTTTTCCGCCGACGCCGATGGAGGCGATGTTCAATTTCTCGTTCGGCGATCGATATCCGCTTTTGGCCAGGGTAGTCTTACGGACTTTCGCCGTGGCGCAACCGGCGGCCGCCATCGATGCGGCGGAGCCGGTCAGAAAAAGACGGCGCGAGATTTTCGTCTTATTCATCGTCTTCTGTCCTTCCCCTTAAATTTGTCTTCCACGGATAGAAATATTTCAATGAATTTCCCAGCCGCTGGCTTTCAAGGTAACAGAATGATATGTTAAAAGCAAGCATATCCTCTTAGGGAAAGGATCGTGAATGATGAAGCCGTTGTTTTTATTCGTACTTTTTGGCGGCCTATTATTGGCTCTCGCCGAAAAATGCTGGAGCCAAAAAAATTCTCTGGGATTGTTCGAAGCCAGTAACGATATCGGCCAGGCAAGGCATCCCGGCGCCGCGCAATTCGATCCGGCGAAGGATGAATATACGATTGCGGGCGGCGGCGAGAATATGTGGTTCGATAAAGACGCTTTTCATTTTGCGTGGAAAAAAATATCAGGCGATTTTACGTTGAGTGCGGATATTCGCTTTCTTGGGCAAGGGGGAAACGCCCATCGCAAAGCCTGCCTGTTGATTCGCCAGACGCTCGATGCGGATTCCGCCTATGTCGACGCCGCCTTGCACGGCGACGGATTGACGTCGCTGCAATATCGCGAGGAATCGGGCGCGTTGACTCGCGAAATCCAATCCAACTGTACCGCTCCGCGAACGCTCGCCATTACGCGGAGAGGAGATGCCGTATTTATGTCCGTTGCTCGAGAAGGGGAAGAGACGGCGCCCGCCGGAGGTTCGTTCAAGATTCGCTTCGCCGATCCGGTTTATGTCGGTCTCGGCGTCTGCGCTCATGACGATAATCGCTTGGAAAGGGCGGTATTTTCAAACGTATCCCTCATTCAAAATAACCCTGGAACCGATCCACCGGTTTTGGAAAGTACGTTGGAAACCATTTCCATTGCGTCGAAAGACCGCCGCGTGGTCTATCGCTCATACGATTGGTTCGAAGCCCCCAATTGGACGCCGGACGGCCAATATTTGGTTTTCAATCGCCAGGGCAAAATTTTTAAAATTCCGGCCCAGGGGGGAGAACCGGCGGAAATCGATACCGGTTTTGCCAACCGCTGCAATAACGATCATGGCGTCTCGCCCGACGGGAAGCAACTGGTTATCAGCGATCAGTCCCAAGAGAAAAAATCGTTGATTTATATTCTTCCCTTTGAAGGCGGCGTTCCTCGAAGAATTACTTCTTTAGGGCCGTCCTATTGGCATGGCTGGTCGCCGGATGGCGAAACGTTGACTTATTGCGCCGAGCGTAACGGCGAATACGACATCTACTCCATTTCCGTCCAGGGCGGGGAAGAAAAGCGCCTGACCCATGCGCCGGGATTGGACGATGGCCCAGATTTTTCGCCGGACGGTCAATATATCTACTTCAACTCGGAGCGGTCGGGATGCATGCAAATCTGGCGCATGAAAAAAAACGGAAGCGATCCGGAGCCAATTACGTTCGACGAGAATAATAATTGGTTTCCCCATCCCTCTCCCGACGGCAAGTGGATTGTTTTTCTTACTTATAACAAAGAGGTCAAGGGGCATCCCGCCAACCAGGACGTCATGCTGCGGCTAATGCCCATCGGCGGAAAGGAAATCCAAGTTCTGGCGAAACTGTTCGGCGGCCAGGGAACGATTAACGTCCCCTCCTGGTCGCCCGATAGCCGCCATGTCGCGTTTGTAAGTTATCGTTTGGAGTACAAGTAAAGAAAGAATATAGATCCGTTCGGTTTGGATAGTACGCTAAAGGAAAGGAGCGGTTAGCCCATGAAAATGTATATTCTTGTTAACAGTATTTGTATGGTAGTTTTTTTTTCGAGCATGGCTTTTAGTTCGGAGAACCCGCTTGTCATCACTTCCGTGTTAAACCACGGAGCGGTCGCCGATGGAAAAACCGATTGCTCCCAGGCCTTCCAAAAAGCCCTCGATTTCGCCGCCGGGAAAGGCGGAGGCATCGTCGCCATCCCCTCCGGCCAGTATTTGTTCAAAGGCAGTCTTCTTTTCCCTCCAGGAGTTACATTAAAGGGCGTTTGGGAATCGTTGCACCACGCCGACATTGGCAGGGGCAGTCAATTATTCGTCGTGGGCGGCAAAGGCGATGAAAATGGAACGCCCTTCATCACGCTGCAACAAAGCAGCTGCCTGAAGGGCGTAACGATTTTCTATCCCGAACAAGACATAAACGACATTCGGCCATATCCCTGGACGATTCGCGGACGCGGCATGTGCTGCGGCGTTATCGATGTAACTCTGGTCAATCCCTATCGCGGCATCGATTTCGGAACGGAAAGCAACGAGTTGCATCTCATCCAAAACGTCTTCGGCTGTCCTTTGCGGGAAGGAATCTATATTAACCGAACGACAGATATCGGGCGCGTGGAGAATGTCCATTTCAATCCCCATTCCTGGGCGCGCGCCGATTATCCGAACAAGCCGATCGAGGGCAAATGGGATGCGTTCATCCAATATCTTAACGAGAATCTGATTGGATTTCGCATCGGTCAAACCGATTGGGAATATATGGTGAATTGCTTCGTTATATTCCCGAAAATTGGATTTCATTTTATCCATACGGACCATGGCGATCCCAATGTGGTATTAACCCAATGCGGATCGGATATCGGTTCTACGGCGGTTCAAGTGGACGCTTCGCAGCGTCATGCGGGATTGGCGTTTAGCAATTGCCAAATGATGTCGCGCGTCATCATCAATCAAAGCAATCGCGGCCCCGTCAAATTTTCGAACTGCGGCTTTTGGGGTATATCGACGACGGATCATCATGCGGAGTTGGACGGCGATGGAACAGCCATTTTTACGTCCTGCCATTTTTACGGCTGGGGAAGAAAGAACAAAGAAGCCCCAGCGATTCTGGCGCATGGCGGCAAGTTGATTTTGAACGGATGCGAATTCATCGACGAAGACAAAAACCACGTAAAACTGGAAGAAGGAATCAAATCCGCCGCCATTTTCGGCAATCATTTCACGGGCGGCGCCAAGATAGAAAATCGATCGAAAGGCAAAGTAGAAATCGGATTGAATATCGATTGATATTGGGATATTTGCAAAGTGGGCGCAAGGCGAAGCGCAATCCATTCCTCAACTTATTTCTCAAAATAGGAATGTAGATTTGGCCGCGTCGTTTGACCCACCGATGGTTTCTAAGCGCTTGTCGCTAATCGCCGCTTTTAAGATTATTCGCCAAGATAGTTTCCATATGTAATTATCAATGTCGCCAGAACGATGATCGCCATGCCGAAATGCAGCGTCCGGCGCGGCGCATGATCGGCGCCTTCCCATTCGCGAAAGAGATAGCCGTAGAGGTTGCTGAATAATATCAGCATGGCCATGTGCAGCGCCCAGCTGGTAAAACCAAAACGCTGCCCCATATTAATATGGCCCATGCCGTAAAAGAAGAACTGGAAATACCAGAAAGCTCCGCTCAGCAGCGCCATAAGGTAATAGAAGGAAAGCGTCTTGCGATTTTCTCCGGGGAGACGGACGAACTGCGAACGAGTACGGTTGCGGGCGATTGTGAACAGACACCAGGCGAAATTGGTCGTCCATGCTCCCCCGTTGGAAAAAGGATAGATGGCGTTCATCCTAAACCATTCGCTCGCTCCGGCGGCGAGCGCCGCTTTCTCCATCGGTTCTCCGGCGATTAAGGCGAAATTGAAGACGGCGGATAAGGTTCCGGCCATAATGGCGAGAGGAACGCCGACTCGGAAAGAGAATTTCGAAAGCGCCGCGCCGCCGGTTTTTTCGCGCAATGCGCCCGCCCAGCCGCAAAAGAAGATGCCAATGAGAGAAAGAATAACGCCGCCAAGGATGATTAATCCAGGCGCGTCGTTAAATTTTTCTGCGATCTGCCAATCGAAGCCGGTATTCGGATTCCAGACGAGCGGAAGCATCGTTCCCAGTCCGGCGGAGATGCCGATGGCGATGGCGTAATTCAACGAAAAGCCGATATACCGGATGCCCAATCCAAACGTCAATCCCCCAACGCCGTAAAGCATGCCCAACAGATAAGAACGCAGCATCGCGTCTTTTGGGCAGGACTGAAGCGCTTCCCAATAGTTGGGAATCGTAAGAAAGGCGCCGAGAATGGGCAGAATCAGCCAGGCGAAGGACGCTTGCGCAATCCAATAGATTTCCCATGACCAAAGATGAGTTTTCTTTTGGGGGGTGTAGCAACTCGCGGCGGAAAAAGCGCCAACGCTGTGAAGGGCGGCGCCGAGAAATGGATTCGCTTGCATAATCTATGGCCTTCCTGGCGGTAATGGATTGATCCGAAAACCTATCATAGATCGTGCGATTCCTGAAGGACGAAAAGAGGTACAATCGGAATATTTTTAGGCGATGCTAATCGACGAGAGGGAATGGCCAGCGAAAAATGGTCAAATTAGCGGTAATATAAAACAAAATATACATTGGGATCTCGGATAAGAAAAACTTTTCGCCGATAGGTGGACAAATCGATATAATCTTTAACGGCGGCGATAAAATCCTCTTCGGCGCCGGGGATAATAAGAATAAAACGGAAGGAATTGTCGCGGCGGTCGATATCGTTCGATACGATCGAAGGGGATTCGAAAGCTCCCTCGCGCAGCGTCATTTCGCGATTAGCGTCGACAAGAGCCGTGAAAAGACGGTTCATGCCGCCAAGGGACTTTAGATAAACGTACGAGGAGACCGCCCATTCGTGCGCATCCCCTTTGTTCGAGGCTATGAGAATGGCGTCGCCGGCTTTGGCTTCGCTTTTGAGATAATGAAAAAGTTCCTGCGTGTTCCGGCCTTCCTGCGCAAAAGCCATGGCGGGCTTGACGGCGTACAAATATCCCGAAATGAAAAGATAGAGAAGAATGACGCCAAGAAGTATTGGGGCGGAATGTTTGCAGCGGTCGCAAACCATGCGATAAATCCATATGGCGGGAATAGAGAGCGACAGAGCGGCGGGCAAATAATACCTTCCAAAGAATCCCGATTTCGCGTATAAGACGATTTGCGGAAACAGAAGCAGAGCGCTGAAGAAGAAAATCCAAACCAAATCTATCATGTATGCAAACGATTTTACGTTGATTTTTTGATTCCGTTCGATCTCGCCAATTAAAAGAGTATAGAAACCGAATAAGACGATCCAAAAACTAGAGGTTAGTAAATAGGACAATAGAGTTTTAATATAATCTTTCATTCCCGTATGCTGATCGATTCCGGCGTAACCGATGGAATTGGATCCTAAATGCAAATAGACGAATAGAAAGCCGGAAAAAAAAGCTAAAGATCCTATAACGATAAGAACGATATTCCTTTTCAAGGCGGCGCCAAAAGTGGACGAATATCCGCCGAGATGCGAAAGCATAGGAAGACAAAATAGCCATGCGGGCATGGTGATAAGGAAAGTCTCTTTGGTAAGCGATGCGCAAAGTAAGAAGAAGAGAAAAAGCATGTTATAAAGGTACGTTTTTGGGGGATTGGAAATGAGAATGGCCATACAAACCAAAGCGATCGAAAGCATAACCATCCCCGTCGTTTCCGCCGGCGCCAGCCGCCACCAGATCGACGCTTGCGGGCCGATCAACGTCAGTAAAGTGAAGAGAATCGATTGCCCGTAAGTGAAATTTAATAAACGGCAAAAAAGGTAGAGAAAAAATGAAACGATGACGCCGAGAAGGCATTTATATATTGACCAAAGATAAAAATGCTCGCCCAAAATCGCGGCCTCTATCGTCCGCATAAAATAGTAAAAAGGCCGGAAGCGAATGGTTAAATCTTTTTGGATAATCTCATAGGCGGCGGCAAGAAAGGATTGATGGGATAATGTTTCCCGAATCGTCATAATTTCATGATCGTCGGTGAGATGAAAGCCGGAGAAAAGAGTTCCCGCGCAAATAAAAAGAAGTAGCCAAAAAATAAGGAAAAAAAGAATCGCATAACTATGGCTGGGACGAAAAGTTCGTTTTTTTATTATGTCCATGCTGCATTCCTCAATGGAAAAATATTATGTCTTTAAAGAAAGTTATTTTAGTTCCATCTCCTCGATGACAAAACTGGATTTCATTCTTAGATGATCGAGAATCGTCGTCGATATCCGTAATAAAAGAGCGAGCAACAACGCAATGATGCTGCACATCCCGCCGAGAAAAACCATAAGATCCGCTTGCCCTGGAATCAATTTATTGGTGAATAATCGCAAATACAAATAATGCAGAGCGAGCAGAAAACTATATATCATCCCCAGGATGGAAGCTCCAAGACCCAGTCTGACGGGAAAGTCGCTAAAACGCAGCAATGTTCGCAGCCCCATCCGAGCCGATTTGTAAAAAGTATAAGAAGGCTGTCCATGCTGTCTTTCTTCGCAAACGTATTCCAGCGTGGATGTTTTCAAATGCAGATGCGGAGCTAGTCCGCGGAGAAATGGCGTCCGGTCGTCGATCGAACGCAGCGCTTCTAAGGCTTTGGCGGAATAAAGGCAGAAATCGGACGCGCCAGGCTCAAGCCGCGCTGTAGTAAACAGGGAAAAAATGCGATAAAAGGTTGAAGAAAATAAGTTCTTGAAAAATCCTTTTTGCAGATTGCTGCGCTTGCCCGCCACGACATGCGCTCCGGTTTGTTTCTGAAGTTCGACAAACTGAGGAATATAACGCGGGGGATGCTGCAAGTCGGCGTCCATAGTGATCGCCGCATCGCCGCCGCAATGCTGCAGGCCGCATAATAAAGCCGTTTGATGGCCGTAGTTGCCCAAAAAACTGATAAATTTCACGCGACAATCTTTGGCGCGAAGCTTCTTGATAACCTCCAAGGTTCCATCGGTCGAACCATCATCGACAAATACGATTTCATAATCGAAAAACTCTTTGACATGTTCTACGATCTCGCGATGCAACGGTTCGATATTCATCTCTTCGTTGTGGCAAGGAATGACGATGCTCAATTTCATAGCGTTAGCTCCGGAGAGGTTCTTGGAAGCAAGAAAGAGGTATTCGCTTGACAGTAAATAACGGCATTCATTCGAAAACAAGAAAAGATAACTTAACTCTTTATTTTAGACGAAAATAGCGTTTCAACCTAGAGATGGATGGGATACGCCTAATAAAACTGCTCAAAAATCTCCGGGGAAAAAAATCCGGTAGACTTCCTTTTCAAAAATTTATATGTAAAAAGGCGTTATTAACAATAATCTATATTCGTTAATTCGATCGTTATTTACGGAAACAACAGCCCACCGGAGAAAAGCCATGAGAATTCCACTCGCCAACCGTATCGTCTCTTCGAGTTTTTCATTCGCCGCTTTCCTGATTTCTTTCTTTTTGAGGTGGATAATATTTGTCCTTCCGCCGCTATGCCAGGCCGACTCTTACCTCGACTCGCGATCGGATCGATATCTCAATCTCGTGGGGAAGATTCCCCTGGAAGACGGCCTGCTTAAGGACTCCATAATCCTCTTCTTTGATGGCCATCTCGCATCTCCAGGACCGGAAAATTCGCAGGAGGGGCGCCTATTTGCATTTGAGCCTCCGTTGGCTGGACGTTTTGAAATCCAGGACAACGCCGCCATCTTTTATCCGGAAAAAGTCGCTTCGGAAACCATCTATCGCGTTGCCGTCAATCCGAAACTAGCCGCGAAAGACGGACGGGAAATCAACCCCGCCCATCGAGAATTCATTTTAGCTACCGACGTATTTAAGCTAAAAAGAATCTGGGAAGTAAAAGCGCCCGCTGGAAAAGTGGAGATGAACGTTCTCTTCACGTTTCCCATAGATAAGGAATCGCTTCGGAAGCATATAAGCGTTAAAACGAAATCCGATAAAGAAGCCTCCTTCGAAATCATGGAGGGAGAGAATCCGCGAATCGTTCGCTTAAGCGTAGAGGAACCCAAAGAATGGCCGATTAAAATCTCCATCGGACAAGGCGCAGCCGATGCCACGGGAAAATTTCATACTCAAACCGATACTGTGCAACTCTATCCCAGCAGCAGCATCGTCGCGATCGATACTATCCGATGGGAGGACGTTCAATCCGCCTCGCAGACGATCTGCGTCTATTTATCGCAAAACGTCGATTCCTCCGAATTGGACAAAAACCTGAAGATTATCGATAGAAGATCGGGAGAGAAGCTGGCTCGCACCATTGCCGAGGGATATGGAAAATGCCATATTATTTTTCTCTCCCTTCCCGATCCAAACGACGCCGAAATCGAAGTCGCCATCGCTCAAGGAGTAACTGGCGAACGCGGAACCACGCTCGCCCATGAATACAGAACCATCCTCAAACGGGCCGATTCTCCCTTATCGATCGAATGGACGTCCTGGGGGAACTATGAAAAAGAAGGCGCGGCCATATACATCGCCTTCAACCAAAATATCAAACAGCGCAATCCCGTGGAGAAGTTGAAAGACCTCGTACAAGTATCGCCTGAAGTCGCCAATTTGCGTTTTCGTTATGAAACTTGGGGCGATAACCAATTTCGAATCTTCGGCGATTGGGATTACGACCGCAACTACGAAGTAACGATCAAGCCCGGCCTGACCTACGCGGAAGCCTCTACGCTGCGCCATCCCATCGTTACGAACCTTAAACTTGATTTTAAGCCCGTTTGGATCGGCTTCGGGCGCGAGGGGCAGTACTATTTTCCTAAGCGCAGCGGCATTCGGCTCCCCATCTCTTCGCGTTTCGTCAAGAACGCCGAGTTGATCCTTTACCGGCTATTTCCCTCCAACATCGCCGTCTGCATCGACGACCTCAACAGTGGCCAGGGCGACAAACGCTTCAACGAATCCTGGAGCGAGAAAATCAGCCAGACCGCTATCGCCATGCCTCGCGAAGATGGAGGATTGGCTGAAGCGTCCATCGATCTCGACGCCGTCCTCCCTCAAAACCGGCGCGGCGTCTTTTGCCTGGAAGCGAAGGGGGGAGATTACGCCCAAGCATCCAAGATTATCCTTTATACCGATATTGGCGTATTGGCTCATTGGCGCGATAACGAATTGTGCGTATTCGCCCACGATCTATTTTCTCTGTCGCCTATCGCCTCGGCCAAAGTAACCGTCTATTCGCACAAAAACCAAGTTCTGGGAACTGGCCATACCGACTATCAAGGCATGGCCCATTTGACGGGATTCAACAATAACCTGGGCCATCCCCTCGTCGTCGTCGTGGAGCAGGGAGAAGATTTCACCTTCCTCGATCTTAAGCCGCGCGAAGATGGAACCCGCGAAATCCCTTCGGGGATGCCTTCCTTCAATTCGGAGGCTTACGACGCTTTCCTCTACGCCGACCGTGATCTCTACCGTCCCGGCGAAACCGTTCATCTCCGTTGGGTAGTACGAAACCATTATGGAGACGCCGTCACCAATACGCCGCTTTTAGTTACGATCATCAAGCCGAACGGCAAGGAATTATTATCTCAACCCACTACTTTGTCCGAACTTGGTTCGGACGGCTTGGAATTGACGACGCAAAAAGATTACCCCACGGGAAAATACCTAGTTCAACTGAGCGTTCCGGGAAGCAATCAGATTATTGGCTCCTATACCTTCCATCTGGAAGAATTCGTGCCCAATCGCATGAAATCCAGCGTGGAATTGGCTCAAGACCGTTGGCTGGCCGGACAGGAATACGAGGTCAAAGTGCGCGCCGAGCATCTCTTCGGCGGTCCCGCCTCCGAACGCAAATGCGAAGCGGAAGTCTTTTTCCAACGCGGCGGCGTCTCTTTCGAAAAATGGAAAGAATATAGCTTCGACAATTCTTCCAAATATGTTCCCGAATCGCAATCGCTCGGCGAGGCGATGACTGATGAAGACGGCGGCGCCGATTTTAAATTTACTTATGCTCCTAATCCCAAGGTTACGTTTCCTCTAACGGCCATCGTCGTGGGCCGCGTTTTCGAACTGGGAGGGAGAGCGGTCTCGTCGCGGAAATACGCCATTCTGTCGCCGTCCGATACGCTTTTGGGAGTCGCCGCTGCGGTTCCGCCCGATGGACGCGGCGTTGAAGTCCACGCCGCCGCCATCCGCCTCGACGAATCCCCGGCGCCGCTGCAAAAAGCATATGTTACGCTCGAGCGTCAGGCCTGGAATTATTACGTCCGCCGCTATTACAACTATAACGAACCCAATTGGACTGAAACTTTCGAAAAGGTCGAAACGCGGGAGATTGAACTTAAAGACGGAAGCGGCTCCACTCGGTTCGAAACCAACGATTATGGTTATTATCAAATCCGAGTTCATTCCGATCAAACTCCTCAATTCAGCACGATGTCGTTTTATTCTTACGGCGGGCGCTGCGAAATCGCCGACGCCGGACGTCCCAGCTTGATTAAACTGACTCTGGATAAAAAAGAATACAGCGTTGGCGAGGAAGCCGTTGCGCGCATCGAATCGCCTTTTGACGGCCAGGGCGTCGTGGTTCTTCAAGGCGAAAAGATTCGAAAGATGTTTCCTGTTAAGATTGAAAACAAAGCGGGAGAAATTCGCATCCCCTTAACGGAAGACGACTATCCCAACATTTGGATAGAGGCGACGGTGATTCACGCCGTGCGCCAAGGCCAGACTTTGGCCTATCCATTCTCTAGTTTCGCTCTGGCCAACATCCGCGTCGCCAATCCCCAGCGAAAATTGCAAGTGGATATTCTCGATAAACCGGAAGAAATCCTGCCCAGCTCTACGGCGCATTTCACCATCGAGGTACGCGGCGCCGACAAAAATCCCGTGGCGGCGGAATTGACTTTGGCGGCGGTGGATGAAGGCATTCATGCCATCAGCGATTATCAAAGTCCCGATCCTTACGCTTGGTTCGCTCGTTCGCGCCAGCCCGATTTTCGCCGCGCTCATTATTACGACCATGTGGTCTACGATTTCGATAAGCCCGCGCCGGGCGGCGATATGGAAGACGAAATGGCCAAACGCGCATCTTCCGATTTGGAAACTTGGATCAAGCCGGTCGCCTTATGGTCGGGAACCGTCCGTACCGACGCCAATGGACGCGCTATCGTCAATATGGAGATTCCCGAATTCAACGGCCAACTGCGTCTGGTTGCTGTAGCTTATACGGATAAAGCTGCCGGTTCCTATAGCCAGCCGATCTTTGTGCGGCGGCATCACATGCTGCGCGTCAGTCTTCCGCGCTTCATGCTTCCTGGCGATTCCTCCCGTTGCCGCGCCGTCGTCTTCAACCGCACGGACGAGCCATGCAAAGCGGTTATCCGTTGGAACGCCAGCGGAGCGCTGATCTCCGCCGCCAGTGAAACATCTCTCGAACTGGCGCCTCAAGGCGAAGCCAGCCTCTTTGCCGAATTCGCCGCCGGAAATCTATCGGGACAAGGAAGCATCGATTGGGAAGCGGTCTTTTACGATTCCACCGGCAAAGAACTCGACCGGATGCAGGAGACGAACCCCTTGCCCGTCAATCCTCCCGCCGCTTATCAATCCTATAGCCAAACGATTGGCGTTAAGCCGGGCGAAAGCGTCGAGATCCGCAACCAGCGTTTTATCGATGACGATCGCGCCGAAATTCAAATCACCGCCGGCGCCAATCCCGCCTTACATCTTCAGGACGCGCTTTCTTACGTCATAGGCTATCCCTACGGCTGCATCGAACAAACCACGTCTCGTTTGATGCCGCTTTATCTGCTGCGCCAAAACGCCGCTTTGATCGGTTCGTCCTATCAAGAAAAAGAACCGCTTCTTTCCTACCTCCAATCGGGAATCGATCGCCTCTTCGCCATGCAAACCGCTTCCGGCGGCCTTAGTTTCTGGCCCGGCGGCGCTGAACCTTATCCATACGGCTCCGTCTACGCTTTTCATTTCTTAACCTTAGTGAAAAACGACCGCGAGTTGGGATTACCTAAAGATAATTACGAATCCTTGAAAAATTACGTGCGCGGAGTAGCGATGGACGGAAACAATCCCTCGCCTTCAACTTATTACCAGCGGGCTTACGCCTTGTATGCGCTGGCGTTGGGCGGCGACCTTGACGCTATTCAACAGATATCCCGTTTCGATGAGATCAATTTGCCCCGCGCCGCCCGCTATCTTCTGGCCGCCGCTATCATGCGCAACACGAAAGACCGCGAGCGCACAGCCATGTATCTAGCCAATACGCCCTCCGAACCTTATCTCGTATCGGAGCAGGATAACACCCTCAATTCCGATATCCGCAATACGGCGGTCGAATTGATCGCCTTGAAGCAAATGGACGGCGATCCTGCCGCGATGGCGGAAAAAGCCAATAAATTGACGACATTTCTGCAAAACAATCGCTACGGCAACACCCAGGAAACAGCCTTCATTGTTACCGCTCTCGGCGAATATTTGAGAGACGTCGCCGCCAATATCGAAGAAGCGGAAGCCCGCATCGTCTATACGGCGGGTGCAGAGACGGAAGAGAAAGTCCTGAAAGGCTCCGAGGTTTACGTCAAGCGCCATCAAGGGCCGAACGGCAAATTTACTATCACGAATACGGGCAAAGCCGACCTTATCGTTAACGCTGTCTCCAAGGGCGTTCCCGAAAAGGTGGAAGCCGAAACCATAATCCGCCAGGGCGTCGAAATCAGCCGTTTATTCTATCGAAATCATGGCGAGGATTGGACGGAACCGTCTTTTCAATGGATGGATAGTTATATCGTCAAGTTGAATTTCGCCTGCGAGCAGGTTGTGAAAAACCTTGTGATCGTCGATCTCTTGCCCGCCGGATTCGAGATCGAAAATCCCCGGCTTGATCCCACGGCGATCCCGCAAGCCTCGTTTAAAGGCGCCGATGCGCCGTCGCATCTGGAGATTCGAGACGATCGCCTCGTGCTGGCTTACGATTCGTTGGATAAAGGAAACCATTGCTTCTATTACATCGTCCGCGCCGTTACGCCCGGCTCCTATCGCTATCCGCCGATAGAGGCGGAGTGCATGTACGATTCCTCCGTGCGCGGCGCGAGCGCTTCTTCGGTAATAGAAATTGAAAAGCAATGATGAGTGATGAATGATGAGTCAGTCGTAAGGTTGGCTCAAAGCGAAACGCAACCCGCAAATCCCTTATCTTGATTTTGGATCAAGAGGGACCGGAATAAGTATGACGATTTCGTGGAATCGTTTTCGGGAATTATCATCCGCCGTTTGGGCGAAAGCCCAATCCTCCTGGCGCATGCTTCTTTGGGGGGCGTTAGGATGCGCGGCTTTGGGATCGTTGATTTTCCTTTGGCCGATGGATGTGGAGTATTATACGAAACTGCCGCCGTCCGGAGAGATGCTGGATCGCTCCGGACGGTTGCTCTACGCCGCCTTGAACGAAAATGGAGATTGGCTGCTTCCCCGTTCTTTAGAAGAAATCGATCCACGCATGATAAACGCCGTTATCGCGGCGGAGGATCAACGCTTTCGCCTCCATCCCGGCGTCGATCCCATCGCCATCTTTCGCGCCGCCTGGCATAATCTAACTAAAAGACGCATTGTATCCGGCGCGTCTACATTGGCTATGCAGGTCGTCAAAATGGCTCATCAGCGGCGCGGGCAATCCTGCGGCAAGATCGGCCAGGCTTTGCAAGCCCTGCGCTTGCAAGCCCGCATTGGCCGCTGGGAAATTCTGTGCGCCTATCTCAACGCTGCGCCCTACGGCGGCAATCTTACCGGCTGCGAAGCCGCCGCCCGCCGCTATTTCGCCAAATCCGCCCTTGAATTGACTCTCTCCGAAGCGGCGCTGTTGTCGGGTTTGCCCAAATCCCCCAGCCGCTATTCGCCCATAAAATATCCTCTGCGAGCATTGCAGCGGCGCGACGCCGTTTTGCGGCGCATGAAAAAAGAAGGCTTCATTTCGGATAAAGAATACGTTGAAGCCAAGAAGCAATCGTTGAATCTGCGCAACGAGCCGTTTCCCTTCATCGCTCCTCATTTAGCCATGCAATGGAAATCGGAATTGGATGGCGGCCGGCGGATTCAAACGACTCTTGACGCCAACATCCAACGCATGGCCGAACGTTCCGTAGCCAACGCTGTGCGGCGAACCTGGGGCGAAATCGATAACGGCGCGGCGATCGTCATCGACTCCGAAACGGCGCAAGTATTGGCTCGCGTCGGTTCCGCCGATTTTTTCCATACCCCCGGCGGCGGACAATTCGACGCCTGCCGCGCCGCTCGCTCTCCCGGTTCAGCGCTTAAACCGTTTACCTACGCATTGGCGATGGAGGCGAATCTTCTCTACGCCAGCGAAATCCTCATCGACGATGCCTGGGATCAAGGACTCTACAATCCCGAGAATTTCAACCAGCAATACCAAGGTTTGGTTTCCGCCAGCGACGCCCTCAAACGTTCACTCAACGTCCCCGCCGTCGCCATTCTCCAACGTCTGGGCGCGGATCGTCTCTGCGCCTTTCTGCAAGATGCGGGACTTTCGACATTGACGCTGCCTGCGGAACAATACGGCTTAAGCCTGACCTTGGGCAATTGCGAAGCTCAGCTGGAAGAGTTGGCGGGCGCTTATCTCATGCTGGCCAATGTGGGAGAATACCGGCCTCTACGATTGCGACAAGACGATCCATCGCCGGCAACCCGCCGCCTGTTGTCGAGGGGTGTTGGCTTGAAACTCTATGATGCGTTGGAGGGGAACTTCCCCTCGGAAGTTCCACGCCAGGTCATCCAAACCGTCAGCGCCGCTCCCCGCGTCTGCTGGAAGACGGGAACGTCTCAAGGATACCGCGATGCCTGGACATTTCTATTCAATCGTCAATACGTCGTAGGCGTATGGCTGGGAAACAATGACGCTCGATCCTCCAATCGACTCATTGGAGCTCGTTCCGCGCTGCCCTTGGCGGCGAAGATCTTCCGCGCTCTTCCGGCGAAGAATTCGCCCGTCTGGCCCGAAGCTCAGAACGATTTGCGCGAAGTGGAAATCTGCGCCGTCAGCGGTTTGCCCGCTTCCTCCTGGTGCCTCAATAGAAAGAAAACGCTCTTTCCCCGCGAACAATACCTGCATCGCCTTTGCGATATGCACTACCCCGCGTCCGGCGTTACGGCTGACAACGCCGCCGCCGCTATCGTCGAACGTTGGCCCGGCGCGGCGTATGGTTGGGATTTAGCCGCCATCCAATCGCCGATCATTTCGTCCCTCGCGCCTCATGATAGCGCCGTTGTCCGCAGCGAAGATTTGCGCATCCTGGAACCGTCACAGCGCGCCGAATATCTCCTGACCGGCGAGCCGGACGGCGACCGCATCCGCTTGCGGACATCGGTGGACGCCCAAACGCCTCTGCATTGGTATCTCGGCGAGCGTTATATAGGCGATTCCACTCCCGAACAGCCTCTCTTTTTGTTATTGGAACCGGGAGAATATAAATTATCTTGCATGACGCCCAACGGCAAAATCGACGCTGTAAATTATAAGGTCTTGGCTTTAGAAGGGGGGATTCGTTAAAAGAAGGGGATGGACTCGGAACAGGATTGGCGTACGCTTAGAAAGGATTCGAAGGCTGGGTTATTATTACAATGCCCCTTTTAAAGGGGCAAACGACAATATCTCGCCGTTTTAACGGCGGGTTGAAACTGATAGGCTATGCATCGGATGACAAAACGGATTTTGGTATAAATCCCCAATCGGACTTTTTTTCGGAGCGTCATTCAAAGTTCAGAACAGGGAGCGCAGGCGATGACTTTATTACCTATTCTATTTTTTTCGGGAGTATGTTTGGGTTTGGCGTATTGGATTTATGGACGGATTCTCTCCCGCTGGTTTCGTCTCGATCCGGAGAAGGAAACTCCGGCGATTCAACTGCGCGATGACGTGGATTACGTCCCCATCGATCCCAAATTTTTGTTGGGTCAGCATTTTTCCGCCATTGCTGCGGCGGGTCCCATCGTTGGTCCCATTTTAGCGGGCGTCATGTTCGGCTGGTTGCCCGCGCTGATTTGGATTTTGATCGGCAGCATCTTGATCGGCGGCGTTCACGATTTCAGCGCTCTGGTCGCCTCCATCCGCCATCGCGCTCAATCCATCACTGAAGTGGTTCGTCAATACATGAGCCGGCGCTCCTATTACCTCTTTCTTGTATTCGTCTGGATCGCGCTGGTCTATATAACCGTCGCTTTCGCCGATGTGGTGGCCGGTTCTTTCGTTGGCGTACAAACCTTAGAAAATGGAACCCAAGTAAACGGAGGAGGCATTGCCTCCTCTTCTTTACTTTATTTAATTCTGCCGATTTTCATGGGGCTGTTGCTGCGGTATACTCGCACTCCCCTCTGGCTGGCGACCTTCATCTTTCTTCCTCTTGTCGGCTTTGCCATCTGGGGCGGGCAATACATCCCCTTCGACCTCGGCGCGTTATTGAATCTTCCGGTTCCCAAAGCGCAAAAAGTTTGGGACGCGCTATTGCTGGGGTATTGCTTTATCGCTTCCATCGTTCCCATGTGGATTTTGCTGCAGCCGCGTGGACACTTGGGAGGATATTTTCTGTATATCGCGTTGATCGGCGGGCTTCTAGGCGTCGCTTTGGGCGGGCAATCCATCCAATATCCGGCGTTTACCGGTTGGTATTGGCAATCGCCCAAAGGGGAATCGATGCCTCTCTTTCCTCTTCTGTTTATCACGATTGCCTGCGGCGCCTGTTCCGGCTTCCATTCGCTGGTTTCGACCGGAACGACATCCAAGCAACTGCGTAAGGAGACCGATGCCCGCGCGATTGGATATGGCGCCATGCTCATGGAAGGGATGGTTGCCATCGTCTCGCTATGCTGCGTTATGATGCTTACTCAACCCGCCGCTAACGCCCTCGCGGGAAAACCCAATTTTATCTACGCGCAGGGAGTCGGGAGGTTTCTGGAAATCCTATACATCCCCGCATCGTTTGGCATTTCCTTCGGCCTATTGGCGTTCACTACGTTCGTATACGACACTCTGGATGTCTGTACGCGCCTGACTCGTTATATCGTCCAAGAACTCACCGGCTGGAGCGGCAGGGCTGGGCGGTATTTCGCCACTCTGATCGCTACCGCGATCCCGCTTTACTTCGTTCTGCAAGATGCGAAAGACGCAGCGGGCAATTCCATTCCCGTTTGGAGAATCTATTGGTCGCTATTCGGCGCGAGCAATCAACTCCTGGCCGCCTTGACCTTAATCGGCGTTACCGTCTGGCTTTATCGAACTTACAATGCGCGTTGGATTTGGTACGCTCTGGGAATTCCCGCCCTCTGGATGTACGCCATAAGCGTCTGGTCGCTCTTCCTCTTTATCAAGAACGGTTTCTTTACGGCGGATTGGCAGTTTAAAGGCGTCCCCTCCGATCCGATCCCTTGGGTGGGACTCGTGCTGGTGGGATTGGCTATCGTGTTGTTTATTGAAGCTGCCGTGATTCTCTCCGGCCTCTCGAAACCCAAACCACCCGAGGCGGAACCCGCGCCGGTCGCCGCGTAAGCCGCCATTCTTCTCATTATTCCTTAAAGTCCCAGCCATGCGGCGAACTTCTCGGAAAATTTTTCGGAGAGAGATAATGTGGCTTTGGAAAGGGATATTTCTTCCTCCGGCTTTTTCGGTTTGTTGGATTCGACGATATTGACCAACGTTTCTTGAAGGAAATCCATGACGTCGCTTAGAATTTCCACTTCTTTTTGCAGGTTCTGTTGATGCCCTTTCAATTCCTCTACAATATCTTCTACGGATTGGCTTTTTAATGTGCCCTTGATGGGGGGAATGTCCAATCCGCGTTTTTTTAAGCCGATAAATACGTGAATGAGAGGTTTTAAGCAAGACGTAACGATCTTGTCTTTGTCGAATTCTCCCTGAAGCAGTTCTTTCAAATATTGGATGAAAAGACGGTTCAGCTCATATTCGCATTGATAGATTTTCTTTTGCGCCAAAAGCAGATCGAGCAACGCTTCCATATAGCTATGAACGAGTTTTTGAATGGAGAAATAGGTTGGATTCCCTTCCATCATCATTCCAACCAACTCTTTTTTGATGTTGAAGAGAGTGATCGATTTATCCGGGCAGATTTTTTCCTGCGTCAGCAAATTGTCGATATATTTGGCTCGTTCCGCCAGGCTGAAGTTGTTATAACGGGATACGAATAAGAAATAACAAGTTCTTCTTGAACAACTTAAGGCCAAAAGGCTGTCGTTGTAACTTTCGGCGTCGCTGGTTGTGAGGTAGGCGGCAATCAGATCAGCGTCATCCAGGGACGATTTCTTGCCGTTTAAAACGCGTTGTGAAAATATTTTGTGTTTGGCGGCGTTGCGGATGACGATCTCGATATTGTCCATCACGGTCCGCGCATTGGGCATCTCTTTCAGGATGCGATTAGGAGCGATATGAGGATTGATTTTTCGGAATTCCTCCATTACGTCTTCTTTTATCTGTTCCGCCGCTTGGATATAACGCTCCATCTCCAAATCCTCGTGGGCTTCCGGCCTTTTTTCTAATAATTGTAACATTCGATCTCAATCTATTGTATCATAATTTCATTTAGGATGATGGCCGATTCTTCAAAATATGACGAATCAGCATTATACGTCGCCCCTTTTTTTCTATCCATCTATACAATCGTCGATTTGATGGGCGGCTTTAGAGTAGAATTAAGAAAAATTTAATTAATGGAACGCTGGAATTTTCATTTTCTATGTGCACCAACCGTCATTTCGCTCCGTTGTTATAAATAACAAGACGATGCGATGGCAAGACAACGATTCGGACGACGTTCTGATCATAGCGGCGGAGAAGGGAAGCGAATCCGCCGCGGCGCAGCTGTACGCCCGGTATGCGGACAAAGTATACCGCATCGCGTATCGGATTACGTTGGACGAGAACCTGGCCAAAGATTGCGCGCAAGAAACATGGATAAAGGCGTTCGCGAAAATCCATCGCTATCGCCTGGGATCGTCTTTCCCTGCCTGGCTCGCCGCCATTGCCGTCCACAGCGCTATCGATCTTCTGCGCCAATGCCGAAAACGGCGCAGCGTGGAATGCGAGAATGGCGAAGAAGAGTATGGACAGCCAGTGGAACCGGCGGCGCGGCTCCGGTTGGAAGAATGCGAAATCCACGCCGCCGTCGATTTGGCGCTGGAACAATTGCCAGCCAACCAGAGAGCGGCTTTCGTCATGCGGCATTATGAAGAACTTCCGCTGAAAACGATCGCCGAAACCCTAGGTTGCCTGGAAGGAACGGTAAAAACCCACATCCATCGAGCGGTGAAAGCCGTGCGCAGCGTCTTGAGAAAAAAACTGGATGGCAGGATGGAGAAGCCATGAACGAACGTCATCTCACCGATGAAGAGTTGCTGGAACTTTTGGACGAATCTTGCGAAGCGCTTTTGGAACCGGAGCATTTGCAGGATTGCCCGGACTGTCAAAAGCGGCGGGATGAACTCGCATGGGTTCTGGACTGCACGAAGAGCGCTCCCGCGCCTCAATGCAATCCAAACAGCCAAGCGGAAATTTTCGACCGCGCCTGGCAGGCGTCAGGCCGGGGAAGCATCAGGCGTTTTTCCTGGCGCTGGCCGATTATCCGCTATGCCTTTTCTTTCGCCACTGGCGCCGTTTGCGGAATGCTGCTTTTGTTCTTCCTCGTCAGAGAACCGGCGGCGGCCAATGGCGTGGCGGATCACATGAAACAAGCCGCCGTTCCAGTGGAAATCCGGGGTACCGATGCGGTAAAGGTTTACGCTCGCCTGGAAAATCCCGTCTTCGTCATTCAGGAGAAAAGCGACAATCCCAACGGCGCCGTTCGAACGATCCAGGGAACGGTGGATCGCGGCGCCATCCAAGTCGTATGGAATTTGCCGCCAAAATGAAAGGGGAGATACGGTTGCATTCTTCACTATTTGGAGGATTGAACTCAAAAGAATAACGCCTCGCGGATTTGGTTTTCTGTACCAATTCCCTTACTTGCCTTTCCAATTAGGAACGCATAAACCGATGAAAAATGCGTTTAGGAGGTAAAGCCATGAAAAATTCTCTTTCTCTTACGCAATGGCTTTGCTTGTTGGCTTTATTATTCGCAAATATAGGCTGCATTACGATCCCTAACAACGCTGCAGCGAATAATCCATACGATACCGATTTATCCGTTACGCATTTGGATATCGTTCTTAAAACCGATTTCCAAAGCAACAGCATGGACGCCGACGTGAAGGCGGTTGTAGAAAATTTCTCTCAAAAAAACCTTACTGAGGCGGAATTCTGGCTTTGTCCCGGAGGGTATAACGATCCTGATTTTGGAGCGGATATCAAACGCATTCGCCTCATGAAAGACGATAAAAATGAAGATTTGCCGTTCACGATCCGCAAAATCGACGAAAAATGGAAAAGCTGCATCGTCGCATTCTCCGCGCCTATGCGTCCGGGAGAAAAACTTGCGCTCCAGTTTGAATACGCCATGACGGGTAAGCCTGACTTTTCCAGTTCTCCCATCCTGAAATCGAAAGATGGATTCAAAGAGGTTTATTTAAGGGGTGGAGATTATCTTTGGTGTCCCACGCCGTATTTCGATATCAAATCTCATCTTAACGTATGTCGGCCCGACTGGACTCTCCGCATGGAATATCCAAGCGGGTATATAGCTATAACGAATGGCGAATTGATGCGGCGGGAAGAAAAAGAAGGCTTATTCGCTGATGAATGGAAATCCATTTCTCTGCTGCCAGGAACGCCGTATCTCTATGTTGGTCCATATAAGGTCGCGAAACAAACCATAAACGGCGTATTGTTCGAAATGTACGTCCCCGATGAAACCATTTTGAAAGAGGCGGCGGAGAGACTCGAAAAATATGGGCGAATGTACGGCTTGTTTACAGAACTCTTCGGCGATCCAGGATATCCAACTTTCAGGATTGTGGGCATCGCCGTAACGGGAGTGGGTGCATCGTTCGGCGCGGGATTGATGACGGACATGAACCGGTTAACGGATGTCCACCATATTGCGCATGAGATGGCGCATACCTGGTGGGGCTGGATGGTTTCCACTACCGGTTCGGGAAGCAAATTTCTTAGCGAAGCAATGGCGGAATTTTCGGCCAGATGGATATTAAAGGTTATGGGAGAGGAGGACAAATACGAAAATCTCAGCGACGAGAACATTCTGGGCTGGAAGCAGCGCGCATTTTGTACGTACTTTGCAGAAAACGAAACGAATAACAGACTCTCCGTTCCCCTCATCTTCCAAGAAGGGTATGACTCTGGAAAGGTTACGGCGCGCAACTATCACTGGGGACCTTTAGCCGTTAATCAAATCCGCCAAATCCTTGGCGATGAGGTCTTCTTTAAGTGCTTGAATGCTTTTCTTGCTGAAAATAAAGGCAAGGAAGCGAATATCGAGGAGTTCGTACATACTATTAATACCGTCTCCGAAAAGGATATGACCTCCGAACTCAAAGGACTTTTATGGAGTACGGGAATAGCCAGTTATTGCTTAGCGGGATTCGAATCCGAAAAGGCCAATGAAGGTTATCGCACGACGGTTCGCATCCAAAACGAGGGTGATTATGGACTGACATGCCCTCTGCTGCTCAAGACGGTAGGAGGCGAGCAGCGGACTATATTTAAAGTGGAAGGCAAGCAAGAGAAGCCATTCGTTTTCTCGACGAAGTATAGAGTTGTAGATGTCGTGATCGATCCCGATTTAACGACGCTAGCGCAATATCATCCCGATCAAAAACTCCGATTATGGCAAGCCATGTTGAAAGCAATGGACGGCTATGGCAACAACGAAGCCTATGGGAAATCCTATATGTACTACGCGCTGGGCGAGTTCGACAAAGCGGTAGAACCGATTTCGGATTATCTGCGCGGCGCCATGAAACGGGAAAAAGTTTATAACATTGAAGAATTATTGAAGAAGGACGACTTTTGCGCAGGATACGTATTCATGCGCGGCGTATTCAATATTGCATCGGACGATCAGCGCCAAGCGGAAGAAGATATCAAAGAAGCGTTCCCCTATATGTTGCGAGCCATGAAGCATAAGGATTCGATAGAAGCGCCCGGCGGATATTGCGATCTGGGAGCGATTCGGCATAAGGATTTGGACGAATACTTGGCGTTGATGAAACTGATTGCGGGAAAGGAGTTACATTTTGAAAAAGGCTTGGACGATGCGGCGAAGAAACGGAAGATCGAAGAATGGGAACAGTGGTGGGAAAAAGAAAGAAAATACCAAAAACTCGATCTCGATCCGCTGAAAGAACGATTCGAAGGATATCGTATGGAATTTCGCAAAACTCTATGTATTGCAGAGTAACAAAGGTCTAAATAGATCGCTTCGATCTATCAAATCCATAAAAACAATAGAAAGGAAACCATGATGAAACGTATCTATCTTCTCGCCTTAGTTTTGCTACTAACCGTAGTAGGCGTCGCTTACAATCGCGCCCAAGAACCGCAGCCCGCCGCTTCGGCGCCGTCAAGCAATGCGCCGTCCTCCTCTCCAGGCGCCTTCGTTGAAATGGCTCCCTCCGCAACTTCGGCCGGAGAATCGTCGTTAGGAAGTTCGAGTTCAAGCCGAAGAAGGGGCGCTTCGGAATCTGGCGTTAATGTTCAACGATCCGTCAGCAGATCCAGATCCGAACCATTTGACAGCGCAAATGTAGATAACGAATCCGATATCATCACGAAAGTATATAAACTCACCTACGCCAAAGCAGCTGAAATCCAGCAACTTTACGAAAGAATCTTTCCAGAATGCCAGGCTGTCGTTGACGTAAGAACCAATTCGATCGTTTTTTCAGGACCTGCATCCGAAGCGAAAAAATTGGATGCCATTCTCGCCCAATTGGATACTGCGCCTGCAGGCCGGTACGCGAATTCGACGCGCTTCCTGAACGCCGATTTCGGACAAGGATTAAGCGATATCGCTTTCCGCGTCATCGCCGTAGAAGCGTGCCTCATTACTGCCGACAAAAAAGAATTCTCACTGGAATTGAGGTTTCCCGGGTGGAAAGAGTTGAATATGGATGAGATTCTTCCCGAAAGCGTGACGGCGAATAATATTCGTTGCGATAGAATCATGAAAAAATCAACGGACGGGAAAGAGTATGAAACGATGATGATGCAAATTCAAGGAGAATCCCAAGGCGGCGACTTCCTGAATGAAATTGTAAAGACCTTAAAAGAGAAAACGGAAACGGACGTCTTGATCGAAAGCGTCAATGTGACTCATAAGGATTCTTCCCAATTGCCGCCTCTGACGCTGAATCTGGATATTGCCAATCAAATCCCCAATAATGTGCGATCGGTCGTTGGGGAATTTCTCGGCAGCTCGTTCCAGCCTGTCGGCTGTTGGATAGGGCAAGCGGCCTGTCCCGGTTTATGCCGCACTACCCTCGGTCCCTGGCAATTGGAAATGGATATCAAAGCGGGAAATGAGGGGTACGATGTTCTATTAAGCTTGATCTTGCGATATCCGAATAATGACGATCTCTTGCTTGATAATACGATCAATATCAAGATCGGGCGGCCTATCGTCGTTGGTTATACGCGAGAGAGTGATGAAACTTTCATTCCCGGCGCGTTGATCGTTATCCCTTCGAATGACTTGTTCGAGAAAACAGACGCCGCTGTTCAACCGGCGAATCCCCAACAAAATCTGCAACCAATGAAGCGATAATAATGTAATTGATGGGTCGAACGGCGCGACCCTTCTTGCAATCCTGTTACCAAATAATAAACAGATAGTAGGGTGGGCTCAAAGCGAAGCGTAGCCCACCTATCCCTTCTAATAGTGTTTCAGAAAAGCCTAGCGGGAGGCCGTCCGGTCTCCCGCTTCATTTTCCGCCGATGGGCTGTTCCACGATAACGATATCCCGGTCCCGATCTCGACCGCGAGCCAGGATATTCCCGCTGCGGTCGGCCGCCGCGCTTTGCCCGCCATAGACGTAGCCCGTCCAAGGTCCGTGCGTAATTTCGCCCACCAGATCGGTTCCGATGAGCGGCGCGCCGATGGCGCGGGCCGCTTTGGAAATCGTATCCGCCAGCGACTTGCCGTGCTGCGGCCATTCTTCTTCTTTCGCCGCCCAACCGTAGGGAACTAAAACCAAATCCGGCTTCAAGTCTTTCATGCGCATCAAGTTCTCTTCCTCGAAGGTGTCGGCGCAGATTAATATCCCGATTCGCCCGTATTTCGTATCCGCCGCTCCGATTTCCGATCCCTTCGCGTAAGGAGGATCCATGAGATGGGTGAGAATGTTGATCTTGCGATGCTTCAATAAAATCTTCCCCTCGTCGTCGATCAACAGCGCCGAGTCGTAGAGATTCTCCTCCTCTTTCTCCGCCAGACCCGCGCATAGAAACAGGCCGTAAGCTTTCGCCAATGCGCACAATCGGCTGGCATCTTCTCCCGGAATGGGATGCGCGCGGCGCCGCGCGTCAGGATTAACCCACCCGTAAATCGCCATTTCCGGAAAGCATGCGATGCGGGCGCCTTTTTCTTTCGCTTCCCGCAAAGCGTTCTCTATGCGGGCGAGATTGCCGCTGCGGTCTCCATCTAAACAAAAGATTTGACATAACGCAATTTTTACGGAAGCCGTTTCCGCCATAGTAGTCTCCATAATCGATACCATCCCCGCGATACATAAAATTAAAGCGCGCATAGGATTATCCATTTCGGTTTTTCGAATTATAGGATCGCAGGATATATCGCCGTTTGAACCATATATTTAAAAACCGATAGGTTGAAAAGCGAAATCTATTCTTCTTCTACTTGCGTTGCTTTTGGTTTCTTCCTGCTATCGCTCAGAGTTTAATATTGGAATGACGGCTCGTCAATCATATGATATTTGCCGTATAAATAGGCGCTTAATGAAATAGGTATGATACCGCATATCAAATTACCCATCTTAACCGCTTATTTTTAGAGAATTTACTATTGATTTATAAAAAAAATATGCTAAAGTAACGTCCATTATGGCGCTCCTAGAAGAGATGGAGTCATAAAAATACGCTATTTGATGTTGTCGTAATGCGTTTAGTTCGGCTGAAACGTTGGGAATTCCTTTCATTGGGTGAGGGAATGTAGGCTTATTTTTTTTATTTTACATAGGCGTAGGATGGGATTGATTAATAAATTCTTTTCTTTGCCGATATGTAATGGGTAGGGAAATACCGGAATAGAAGATTTTCCGTTATTCGTTTTAGGGAAAGGCATGAGTTTTGCATAAGTTGGATTAACGTTATCCAGCAAACCGCTTGGCTTGGGAAAGCGTCTTTTCGGCGGCAAGAAAGGACGAAGCAGGGGTATTGACATGGGTTTTAACGTAATAAGATTATTTCGTTTTTTTGCAGGAATGGCGGGATGCGTCTTGCTTTTTTCTATGGAAGCGCAGAGCGCGCGGTATTCGCCGCTAACGCTTGAAAACGTACGCGTTAGCGATTATCCCTCGTATACCAATATCTGTCTGGAATTTTCGGGCAAGTACGTTCGCGGAGAAATCACTCCTTTGACGGCAAGCCATCTTATGGCGAAACTTTCTGGGGTTCGATTGGGATCGGTCGATAGCGAACTCTCCTTCCGCAGCGAGGCGTTGAGCAAAATCGTTTTTTCTTCGGCAGGCAATTCGCTTATTGTTACCATTCCCTTGAAAGAAAACGTCAATGCAAAAGAAATCCAGTGGCATTTTTGGGATGATATCCTTACGATCGATCTGCCGCTCCTTCGCCCCAATACCAGCGGCGCTCCTTCCTTGGGAAAAATCGAAAGTTTCAAGCAAAGCGGCGGTAAGATCGTCGTCATCGATCCGGGACACGGCGGATTCGATCCGGGCGCCGAGGGCGGCTACGCCGTCGCAGCGCCGCGTATGAACGAAAAAACTCTTGTGCTCGACATGGCGAAGCGGCTGAAAAAACTATTCGACAACGATCCCAATGTCAACGCCTATTTAACCCGCAACGGCGATTATCTCCCCATCCCCTTCGGCGCTCAAGGAAATACGCGCAAAGATTTAATCCGGGAATCTTTGCGTTATCGCGTGGAACTGGCGAAAGAATTCCGGGGGGATGCGTATATCTCCCTGCATCTCAATGCGCCGCCCCCTCGAACCAGCCACCGTTCAGTGCGGGGTTTTGAAATATACTATCTGGGCGACGATTATGTAGATAATGTTCACAACCGCGATCTGGAGGATTTGAAGACGCTGGAAAACGATCGACAATGGGATGACAATCTTCCCGCCATCATCTCCTCCTTGAAGCGGGACAACGTCTCTTATAACAGCAAGGTGTTGGCGATCGATATCACAGAAGAGATGAAAAAAATTTCCGGCGTCGTTTTGCGCGAACCCTCCATCAAGCCCAACCGCTACATCGTCTTGCAGCAACCCAACATGCCTTCCGTTTTGGTGGAAATGGGCTTCATCACCCATCCGGTAGATCATGAGTTTTTCGCAAAAGAGATGAATCGCGATTTAGTCGTGATGGCGATTTTCGAATCCATCGCCAAGAAATTCTTCCATCCAACGGAAGAAATGTCGGCCATCGTTCTTTCTGAAATGGAAAAATTGGAGTCGAAGCGGCCGGCGTCCGCGATGACGGCCAAAGCGGATAATGCTAATACCGAACATCGCGTACAATCCAACGAAACTTTGGATTCCATCGCCCACAAATACGGAACGACGATCGCCGCTCTGCGCAACGCCAATCGCGGCGTCATCGGAAGAAGCAATCTAATCCACAAAGGCGATACGCTGCGCATTCCTACCAATGCGAAGCTCGCAGAATCGGGCGATCGTGCGGCGTCTGCCCCAAAAAGCGACGACGAACCGATCGTCTATACGGTTAGAACCGGGGATTCTCTGGAAAAAATCGCGATTCGATTCCATACCAGCATCGACGACATCAAGCGCTTGAACAATAAAAAATCCAATTCCATTTATCCCCGCGATAAATTGACTATTGTCCCCGGAAAAGAGACCGTCCGACTCGCCGCCGCCAAGCCGCAGCGATATACGGTGCAAAACGGCGACACGCTGGGCAAAATCGCCGACCGTTACAAGACGTCGGTGCGCAGCCTGCAGCAAGCCAATCGCATCAAGGGCACGACGATCCATCAAGGGCAATCCCTCATCATCCCCTAAACGTTTTCCGGACGAAAAATCCAGCGCCTCGCTTTCTTATCCACCCGCCGCGCTCGCGGAGCGGATGCGGGGGGAGTATACTGTCGGCGTGGACATTGATGTTCGTCCGATCCCGTTTTGTTGGGATAAAAAAGGCTCCGAAATCGAGTGAATCCGTTATGCGTCCGCGGCTGCGTTATCTGATTTTTTACGCGACTTCCCGCTGCAATATGCGCTGTGAGCATTGCTTCTATCTGGACGAATTGAATAAGCGCGGCGAATTGTCGGTAGAGGAGATCGAAAAAACGGCGCAAGGGCTTCGGCCGCTCGATTTTCTTCGCATTACCGGAGGCGAGCCTTTCTTGCGCCAAGACCTTCCGGAAGCGGCCGCCGCGTTTTATCGCCTGGCCGACACTCGCCGCATGGGCATCGTTACCAACGGTTCCCGGCCGCCCTGGGTGGAAAAATCCATTGTCCGGCTTTATGAACTATGTCCCGATCTCGTCCTGGACGTTGGCGTTTCCATAGATGGTTTGGAAAAAACGCACGACGCCATCCGCAAAATGCCGGGCGCTTTTCAAAAGGCGAAAGAGACCGTCGCAGTTATTAACGCCTGCCAGCAACGGCATCCCCTCTTAATGTCCTCTCTCGTCATTACGGCGACCTCCCGCAATGAAAACGAGCTGGACGAACTCTACGGCGAAATTTCCGGCTGGGGGGTGGACCGGCTGTCGGTCAATCATGTTCGGGGCAAAGTCCATGATTCCGCTTTGTTGAACGTATCCCATGCGAAGTACCTGGATTTCACTGCGCAATGCGAGCGTTACCATCAGGAAAAAGCGCGGGATTGGAAAGCGGGGATTCAGAGAGCGAAAAACCGGTTGGCGCGAGAGGCGATACGCGAAGTGGTTTCCGGATCCTCGTCCCGCGTGGCCTGCCTGGCGGGCGCGGCTATTGGCGTGCTCTATTCCGATGGGGAAGTCAACGTATGCGAAATGCTGGATCAACCGAATCCGCCGCTGGACGGGACGCCCTCCAGCCAACCGCGGCTGGGGAATATCCGCGAAACGGATTATGATTTTTACCGTCTCTGGCATTCGGAGAACGCCCAACATTGCCGGGATTGGATCGCCAAGACCAACTGCTCCTGCACCCATGAATGCTTTCTTACCGCCAGCATCTTGTTCGGAAAGAAAAACTATCCCGCCTTGGCTCGCGAATGGCTGCGCCTTTCATCTAAAATTTAACTTTCTTTACAGTACTTCTTCTCCATAATTAACCCCTCTTTTTTCCAGTCTCATCGCCCCTGGTACAAAGGTTGCTTTTATTCATTCGTACCTGATCCTCATGAAATGGTTTTATGGAGGATTTTGCATGAATTCGAGGCGGCTCAAGCATGTGTGGAGCGGCCCCTCCGGGATGGGCTGGCTTATAACCCGGAAAAATTTTCACGACGAAATAAGAAAAGGGGAAAAAGATGCCTCGTTCCTTGCAGCTCCGAAACCTATACCGTATGGCGGATAAATTCAAGCGCGTATTTAAATTGGACGGTTTGGCGGAGACTTCTTTCATTTCAACTGCGCGATTGAAAGGATACTCTCCCGACCTGATTCACCAGATCGCGGCGACCTTCTGGCCCGAAGGCTACGCGGCGGGATGCATGAAGGGCAAATGGTGCATCCTGCCTTCGTAATCTAAGCCGGAACGGGCGCGCGAACGGAAAGGCCCCCGACGGGTTGAGGGTAATGAGGAACAGGAGAAAGACCTTTTCAACCTTCCCGCAAAATTCCATGAATCCGCTTCCTTCAAGCCTTAAGAATGGCGGAGACGTAAGCCATAAGTGCAGGCAATCGCATTAATCTTCGCTTTCGGACGGGACGCCCGTATTTCCTGTTTCGTAGTAACCAATATTTTGAAAAGGGATATAGACTCTTTTTCGTTTTTTGGTATATTTTTTATAGTAGCGTCTCTTTAGCGATTGCTATTCGAATTTGGGAGGAATTGCCATGAAAAAAAGAGAATTGGGTTTTACTCTCATCGAACTTCTTATTGTTGTCGCCATTATCGGGATCCTAGCGGCCATCGCCGTTCCGAATTTTCTCAATGCGCAGACGCGAGCGAAAATCGCGCGCGTGCAAAGCGATCAAAAATCCTTCGGTATGGCGATGGAAATGTATCAGTTGGACAACAACGATTATCCCTGGATCGATCTGATCCGGTGGGGAACCAATCCTCTCGAATGCCGCTGGACGGCATTGACAACGCCGATTCCATACATTAACGGCTTTCCGCAGGATCCTTTCGGCGATTACGATACTCCCAATGGCCTAAGCTGGGTTACGCAAACCGGCGGCCAGTGGAAATATCGCACTTATGATCTCTGGGTGGCCAAGCCGGGATTGGCGCATTGGGGGTGGATGACGACGGCGATTAATTCGGTTCCCTTGCCGCAATCGACGCGTTATTATTACGCTTCCCAAGGGCCCGATAAGCGGGCGGAAGCGGATTTCAGCTCGGCGGGCATCCCCTTCGACGCCAGCAATGGCTTAACCAGCCGTGGCGACATCTACTTCGCCGGTCCGGGATTCTTGACGAACGAGAATCATTAAGTTTGCCCTTAAAATAAAGATTTTGGATGAAGAGGAAGCGCCGGAAGATTTCGGCGCTTCTTTGCGTATCCACGATTGACGTTTTTCAACATTCGCGTCATTGACGGAAAAGAAAGCGGCGATTTCCTTGACTATTCGTTTCTATCCAATAACAATATAACGATATCCGGGAATAATCTGGGATTAAAACCATTTCCGCCAACAATGGTTTAGCCTTGTCAAAGGCTCTAGCCTATGCGCGCTTTTTTCTTGCAGCGTTAGGGCGGCTCTTCCTTTGGAAATGGGTTTGCAATCCAACGAGTCAAGAATGGCCGGGAATTATTTATCTGTCTTTCCGCAGGTAATAAACTCCATTCCCTTCTTACCCTCCAGGGAATTCCACGATCGTATCGGAACAAGATAACGAATCGATTCTTAATCGCTTCATCCACCACCCCGCAAAGGAGCTCTTTCCATGTTGTACCTTAAAAAAGGCATTCTCATTGGCGTTATGGCGTTGTTGACGTTTTCTCTTTCCACCTATGGAGCGGAACAGGAGGCCGCCGATAAGGCCGCTCCCGAAAAGAAAACCGACGATCCCGTCGTCTGTAAAGTAAATGCGAAGGAGATAAAAGAATCGCAAATATTGGAACAGATTCAGGCTCAACTTCGTCAAATGGGCGGACAAGTTACTCCCGATGTCCGGGAAAAAGCCAACACGTTGTTGTTCAATGAATCGATGAATACGTTGATCAGCATAAATCTATTGAAACAAAAAGCGGAAGAACAGAAACTGAAAGTCGAGAAGGAAGACGTCGATAAACAAATCGAAGAAATCAAAGCCAGTCTTCCCGCCAACATGAAACTCGAAGACGCTCTCGCCTCCAGCAATATGACGGAAGAAGACCTGCGCAAACAAATTCAAACCGGCGACCAACTGCTTTATAAGAAAGTGATTGATCGAAATATCAAGAAGCCGGAAGCTCCGACGGAAAAGGATATAAAGGATTTCTACGATAAGAATCCCGCGTCTTTCCAAGAAAAAGTCCACGCTTCCCATATCCTTCTGCAATTTCCCAAAGACGGTTCGGTGACCGAGGCGCAGAAAAAGGAACTGAATACCAAACTAGCCGCTATCCGCGCCGACATCCAAAGCGGCAAGATTAAATTCGAAGACGCGGCCAAGCAATACTCCGATTGCCCTTCCAAACAAAAAGGCGGCGATCTGGGATTGTTTCAACGCGGACAGATGGTTCCCGAATTCGAAAAGGCCGCCTTCGACGCCAAAGTCGGAGACCTGACGGATATCGTGGAAACGAAATTCGGTTACCACATCATTAAAGTGACCGACCGGCAAAAACCCAATTTAGAAACGGAAAAAGAGAAAATTGGAAAGTATCTCGAAACGCAGAAATACAACCAAGCCACTCGCGATTATCTGGATCTGTTGAAGAAAGAAGCCAAGATCGAGCGCGTCATGAGCGAAGCGGATTGGGAGGCGCGCAACGCTCCCAAAGAACAAGCGCCCAAACAAGGCGTCCAGATCGATCCCGAAGCCTTAAAGAAAATGATCGATAAACAATAATTCGCAACCGGATAATACCAATCTGCTTTGAGATTGTCGCTTTTCAAATTCCTCTCCCAAGATTGGGAGAGGTTAGGTGAGGGTTGATATTATTAGACTTATTATTCCCTCACCCTTACCCTCTCCCAGAGGGCGAGGGAATATATAAGCAATAATCCTAACGCATACTGGTATAACAGGAAAAAGGCGGTCGATAAGACCGCCCTTTTTTTGCGTGTTTTATTGTCTGTATCTAGATATCAAGGATGAAAGGATGTCCATGATTTTTTTATCTTGAAAATCCTGGAAATCCTGACCATCTTGATTCAGACAAAGATAGAATCGCGCCAATTCGAACTTAACGCACTTCTCATATTAAAAGCATTGCCGATTACAGGAGAGTAAGTATAATCATAAGCTTAGACAATTATTCGGCGGCTTTGCCTCTAGTGTTGGATAGGCCGATTTTTGGGGTCTAACTTTTCAAACTAAACGCATCCTTTTTCGATAGAACGATAAGCATAGATGAAACCCTCGTTCTTGGGCGGGGGTTTTTCTGCGGAATGAGTATTTACGATGAAAACCATGATGCAAAATCCCAATTTGCGCAATATCGCCATCATCGCCCACGTCGATCACGGCAAAACCACTTTGGTCGATTACATGTTCAAGCAAAGCGGCGCCTTCCGCGAGAATCAGGCCGTGGAAGAACGGATCATGGACAGCATGGACCTGGAGCGCGAACGAGGCATTACCATCGCCGCCAAGAATTGCTCCGTCCGTTGGAACAATACGAAAATCAATATTCTCGATACGCCGGGCCACGCCGACTTCGGCGGCGAAGTGGAACGCGCCCTGATGATGGTCGACGGCGCCATTTTGCTGGTGGACGCTTCGGAGGGGCCGCTTCCGCAAACCCGCTTCGTTTTGAAGAAGGCTTTGGACAATAAACTCAAGATCATCGTGGCCGTCAATAAGATCGACCGCAAGGATGCGCGGCCCCAAGAAGTATTGAATGAAATTTACGACCTTTTTATCGATTTGGACGCCAACGAAGAACAAATCGAATTTCCCGTTCTTTTCGCCATTGGGCGGGAGGGAATCGCTCAACGCAGTTTGGAAGAGAAAGGCGAAAATCTTCATCCCCTTTTCGAAACGATCCTGAAGGAAATTCCTCCTCCCGCCTTCGATCCGGACGAGCCGTTTCAAATGTTGGTTTCCGATCTGGATTATTCGGAATATTTGGGAAGGCTGGCCATCGGCAAAATCGCCAATGGCGCCGCTCATTGCAACGATAGTTTGGTCTGCCTTGACGGCAACGGCAAAGCCAAACCGCTGCGCGTAGTCAAACTGGCGGTTTATGAAGGCATCAAACTGAAAGACGTGGAGAGCGTGGAGACGGGAGATATCGCCATCCTGGCGGGAATCGACGACGTTCATATCGGCGATACGATCTGCAACCGCCAAACTCCTAAAGCCTTGAAGCGCATCACGGTTGACGAACCCACCGTCAGCATGAAATTCGCCAACAACTCCTCTCCCTTTTCGGGCAAGGAAGGCAAATTCGTCCAATCCACGAAAATCCGCGAACGGCTCTTCAAGGAGACGCTCAGCGACGTTTCGCTGCAAGTGGAAGAGACGGACGACGCCAACGTATTAATGGTCAAAGGGCGCGGGGAATTTCAAATGGTGATCTTGATCGAAACATTGCGGCGGGAAGGCTTCGAACTGGCCGTGGGCAGGCCGCAGGTGATCTTCAAATACAAAAACGGAATGCTGCAGGAACCGATCGAACACCTTTTTGTGGACTGCGACGAAACGTTCGTCGGCGTAGTGACGGAAAAACTATCTCAACGCAAAGGACGGATGATCAACCTCGTCAATCATGGAACCGGACGGGTGCGCACGGAATTTTCTATTCCTTCGCGCGGGCTAATCGGTTACCGCAACGAATTTCTAACCGATACCAAGGGCACGGGCATCATGAATTCTTACCTGCAAGGCTACGAGGAGCATCGGGGCGATTTCGTTACGCGCCTGACCGGCTCCATCGTCTCCGACCGCCAGGGGGCTGCCGTTCCCTATGCTCTGTTCAATTTGGAGCCGCGCGGAGTGCTTTTCGTCCGTCCAGGCGATCCCGTATACGAGGGAATGATTGTGGGAGAGCATAACCGGGACAACGATCTCAACGTCAATCCTTGCAAGGAAAAGAAACTAAGCAATATGCGCAGTTCGGGAAAGGACGAAGCCGTGGTTCTGACGCCCGTCATTCCCATGACCTTGGAAAAAGCCATCGAGTTCATCAAAGAAGACGAGATGGTGGAAGCGACGCCCAAGTCGGTAAGACTGCGAAAAACCATACTTCCAGCCAACCAGCGAAAACCGTGATTCTTCGATTCAACTCGGCCTAATAACTGGAATTCCTGTCGATTCGTTGGACGAACGAATCGTCAAGTCATTTTTTCCTATTGGTATCCGGTGAAATCAATGGGGATATGGCTTCGTTTATTGCTTGAAGATACAGTGTATCTCTCGTAGTTACATGATTAGCGTTTTTTCTTTCTTCACCGATAAAAATTTGCATCTTTCTCTCCCCCGCATCATCTCTCCTTGAGCCATAAATCCTTCATTGCGAAGTAGTTATCGAAATTATTACTTTTTCGTCTCACAATCGTTTATTATGGTTTCTTTTTTGCTAATATTTATTGCGGAAATTCCGAATCGACGCTCATGATTGAGAATCGTCGTTTTCATGACGCCACTTTCACAAAACAAAGGATGCCGCTATGAAGAGAAATTGGTTCTGTTTAACAGTGTTGGGGATTTTCGTACTCGGCTTGCCGGGCATAACGCGGGCGCAAACAAGTAATCTGGCTGGAAATTGGAAACTTACGACATTTGTGAGCGGTTCCGAATATGGCGTGATGTCCATCGACGCTTCGGGCGTAACCCAGTGCACGGAAGCCATCGTTCATGAGTTGACCGGTGAGGATTTACATTTCGATTTGATTCAACAAGGACGTTTGCAGGTCGGCGAGGAAGGTTCCGTAATCTACGCGGCGGGGGGAATCGCCTCGGCGTCGGAAAATAGCGCTTACCGGGTGACCGTGGAAGCGGCGGGAGCGGGTTTGGTTTCTCCCGCCTCGAATATGATCGCCGGAGTGTGGACGGAAAATCAAGTTTATACGAAACTCATCGTCCCTCTCGAAGTGTTCAGTGCGACGCCGGTTCCATTTCTACTGATAAAAGAAGGCTCGATTCCGGAACTGCCCGGCCTGATCGTGCAGGAGG
Organism: Candidatus Omnitrophota bacterium; assembly: GCA_040755155.1. NCBI lineage: Bacteria > Pseudomonadati > Candidatus Omnitrophota > Candidatus Omnitrophota bacterium. The sequence goes on from JBFMBP010000054.1 coordinate 110,581, forward strand.
CGGCGGGTAACTGGAACGTCACGCTGAATGGCTCCACATTGGAGATCGGTTGGACCGGCGGCGTTACTCTCAACACCAACGGGACATTGATCGGTTTTTTGATCGATAAGCGCGGTCCTATCGATCGCACTATTCCCTCGGTAGGATTTTTCACGTTGTCTGAGACAGGCGAGTTCGCTTTCGAATTCTCCGCCACGGTGGATATTCCCAATCTGGGCGGTAAAACCGTTACCATTTCCGGTTCAGGAACGATCGGCGAAGATCGAAAAACCATTCAAGGAACGTGGACATTGACCATTGCTCCCGCAACGGATGGAACCAGCGGCAAAATTCGATCGACGCCATTTGTTTTGGACATTCAAGCGGACGCAACGTATTCCGGCGATTTTACCATGACGAAGGAATCCGTTACGCCGCCTGCAGAGCCTGCGCCCATACCCTCGGAATTGTCGATTCAAATCGCCTCCAGCGCCTTCGACGCCGACCGCGAGGAATGGCTGGTAATCGGCGACGCCCAGGATAATACGCAACTCCCCTTTTATCGCAATGTAGACGGGAATCCCGGAGGGTATATCGAAGCGGTGGACGACGTGTCGGGGGGAACATGGTATTGGTTCGCTCCGGTGAAATTCCTGGGTGACAAATCGGCCGCCTATGGCGGATTGCTGACCTACGATATCCGGCAATCCGATCCCACCGAACAATACGATGAAGCCGACGTTATTCTCCAAGGCGCAGCTGGATTGAGATTGTCCTACCAATTTCATAAATCGCCGGGAGTGAAATGGACCTCGTACATGGTTTCTCTTACAGAAGGGGGATGGAATGTTGTGGGAGCGTATCGAAACGCGACCAAAGCGGAAATGATAGCGGTGCTATCGACGCTGCGCGAATTGTGGATTCGGGGCGAGTATCGCAACGGCGATGACCGCGGCGGCCTGGATAACGTCATGATGATAGGAGTATCGGAATCCACGCCGATCGGAGATTGGACGATTTACTGAACGCGGGTTTTTCGCTGGACAAAAAACATATTCGCGCCTTTGCATGGGATATGCGGAGGCGCGAATTTTTTTTGAATAACATGAAATCTAACGGATAGTCGTAAAAGAGAAGAATGACATATCCATTAATCGCAATTAAAAATTAATAATATGAATTTATCGATACGCATCTCCTCTTGATGAAATCGACTTAATAAATACAACTTGGTTTACGTAATCGATGGTAAAAACGATTCTCCAATCGCCGAAACGATAACGAAGATTGCCAGCCAAAGCCCCATGCAGTGAAATAATATTATTTTTATGGAAATAGCCCTTTTCCATTGAGTCAACTATCTTATTTATTCTTTTTTGAGTTTTAGAATCAAGATGGGAATAGGTGCGATAAGCTTGGGTGGAAAGGCGTACTTCATACATTTTTACGAATATGTCTCCAAGAATGCGTCTCTCCTCGACGGACTTGTTCCATTCCTTCTTCAATCTCTCTTTTCATTTTAGAATCCGAAAGCAATTCCATAGTGGCTTCCCATTCCTCGCGAGATTTCAAATAATCGGCGAAGTCCGCTAAAAGTTCTTGTTGTTTTGAGGAAAGCAAAGGAAGCGCGTCATCCAATCTTTTTTGGATATTCGTTTTGACTTTGGGCATAGTAAATAACTCCCATTCCATCCTATTCGTTTTCCATTGGGATTGATAAAAACTAGGTGAATTTGGATTATTATACAGCCTTCGATCGGTTGCTTCCATAGAAAACAATCGTTCTTTACGGAGTAAAATTTTCCGCTATTTCTGCGAAAAGTCGGTTTTATCTTGTCTTTTTTCCCCTTTCATATTGTCCTATGGGTTGAAAAGTAATAGAATAATACATAGGAAAATTATTGAGAACTCAATAACTTCCCGGATCCTTCATCGTGGCATCGGCTCCGCATGAGAGACAAATTCGGTGAAAAAGGAGAATTTCAATGAAATTCTCGAAAAAATACGATGCGGAAATCCGGGTGCAGGTGACCAAACGCCTTCCCAAGCGGGATATCCGCAGCGTCGTCAAGGATTTCATTCGCCAAGGGCTGACCTTCGCCATTTCCCAACATGACGCCGAGTACGAAGTCTGGCGTCAAATCCTTCCGGGAGACCGCCCGCGCGTGAAAAACCGTAAGGACGGCATGATTCCGGCGGGCATTATCGAAGAGGATCGCAACGATCTGGAAGGACGGAATTTCGTTTGCGTCTGGGATCAAGGCGAGAGAGTCGAGGGAGATTTCGAAGCGATCTGATCGTTGGACGATTCGACATTCTTCCCATCCATGACGGGAAGGGTCATCCCAATTCCCATCATGACGCCCAGCCACGCCGCTGTCCGCATTTGAGCGAACATGGGTGCGAACATTTCCGCCGCGGCGAAAGCGGCGAAGGAGCAGGCGATTCCTTTGGAAACCGCTTGCAGGTATAAGTCTTGCAACGCGCCGTTTTGCCGCAGTAGACGCCTCAGAAAAGCAATATGCAGCAGAACGTAGGAAAAAAATCCGAGAATCCCCATCTTAACCGCCGCCCACAAATAGGTATTATGCACTCCCAGTAGATTCGTGCGCGATAGAAAAATTTCCATCGGCATCACTCCGCCAAGGCCAATGCCGAAGAGGGGATGGCGTTTGATGCTGATGCAGGCGTTTTGCCATTCGACGAGACGGTAATTGGCGCTGCTCTCTTTGGTGGGATGGAGAATGGATTCGAAGCGCATTCCGATAGCCTGCCACTGCCCCATAACCGTAATCAATCCCGCCATGAGAACGCCGCCCAACAGCAGCCACGCCGCCATCCGCATTTTGGCTTTCCGTCCCTGCATCCAAAAGAGCAGTAGAAGGCCCGCCGCCAAGGCGACGTAATAAGCGCGCTTGTAGGAAAAGAGAAAAGTATAGAAAACCACGGGCGTAAATAGCAGATATATCCGCTTAAAGGGAAAAGCGTATTTCCCTATGATAATAACTCCAAGAAACAAGAGATAAGTAACGAACGTCAGGGAGTCTTCCCAACCCGTAAAGATGGCTCGGATTCGCCATTTGATCTCCAGTCCTTCCCCCAAAAGATAGAGATAAGCTCCTTCCAGCGATTTTAAAATCACGGCGAAAAAGAAAAGCGAGAGAAATCCCTGCAAAGAGGCCTTGGTTCGAATCAGGTTCACAGCCAGGAAATAAGAAAGGAAGAAATGAAGCATTCGCCGGGGTTCGAATAGGCGCAGGGGATCGCCGTACAACCGGATGCAGGTGAGATACCCGATCAAGGCGGCCAATCCGAAGAGCAGGACGGAAAAGTCGAGGCGCGTTCCCGCTATTCTCCCTTGGCGTTGAATCAGCGCCGCCAGGATCAAAAAGACGAACGCCAATTCGAAAGCGTTCATGCCGATAAAAGGCAGATTGACGCGATAAATCGTAACGTCCAGTTTTTCCGTCGTAAGAAGGACGTCTTCCGAGAAGAGCGTTTCTATGGCGAAGAAAAGTCCAAAAGCCAAGTCCGGACGAGAAACAAGGAGAAAGACTCCTAAAACCGCCGCTAGAACCGCCGCCGTGGAATAGGGCGGATAGACGATCCCCGCCGCCGCCAAAACCAGGACGGCGGCGGCGAATAGCGGAGTATGGATTCGATTTATAGTATGGGATGAAGCGTCCATAAATTCCGATTCCATCCGCTTGCAAGCCTTTGATTATTCGATGCCCCAAAAGGATTGCATACTTCATGCAAGAATCAAGGAGAAGAAATGGCGCTTTTTTTGCTTCAGCGAAAAAAAGTATTATAAAATATATGATTGAATTTTTCGACATAGAAAGTAGAATTTAATTGATATTCTCAATTGCGATGATGGGGAGCCTTCGCATGTCTAGTGAAATTTTGGCAAAAGATCAATCCATTCCCCTCTGTTCCCATATCAATCATCCATACTTGGATGAGGTTCTCCAGACTTCCCCCATCGGCGTTCTCATTCTGGACGAAGAACGGCGCATTACATGGCTCAATCAGGAAGTAGAACGGATGCTTGGCCCCAGCGGCGTCGTGCGGGGTTGCGAAATATCGGCGTTATGCGAAAGGGGGGAAGACGTTCAACCGTTCAAAGAATATCTTGCGGCGCGCAACGGACGCTGCATGACTCTCGCTCTCAAACAATCGGGAGACGGGCGCATTCATGTGAAGATTCATGCCTTTCCCCGCGGGGCGGAAACGCTTCTTTATCTGGAGAATATAACGGATGTCTCGGCGTTGAGCGAAGAATTGTTCAATTTCAAATCCGCCATCAACTCCGCCGAGGACGCCATTGCGCTCTTCGATAACGATGGATTGATTTTTTATACGAATCCCGCTTTCGAGAAACAGATGCGCTGGTCCGCCGATTGCATCCTTGGCATGAATATCGATCGATTTTGGAAAGAAAGCCTCCCCCGCGAGGCTTGCGAGATCATGTGGCGGCAGATCCGCGAGAAATCCTTCTGGTCGGGAGAGGTCGTTTGCCGACGGGCTAATGGAGAATCTTTCGATGCGGACATCCGCATTACGCCCATTAAGGAGGAATCCCAAGCCGTCGCCGGCTTCATCTGCATTCAACGGGATATTTCCCGGCAGAAGAAGTTGGAAAAAGAACTTTCGATGTATTCGGAAATATTGGAAAGGAAAGTCGACGACCGCGCGACGGCGCTTTCGAAGTTGCATGAGATTTCGAAACTGTTTCACACCGAGGAGACTCTGGAAAAACGTCTTCGCCTTGTTCTCATTGCGGCAACGGCGGGGGAGACGTTTCGCTTCAATCGCGCCTTTCTTCTCCTTGTAAATGAGGAAACGCAATGGCTGGAAGGCAAAATCGCCATCGGCCCTTCCAATCCGCAAGAGGCTTCTTCCATTTGGAGCGAAATCGAAACGCTGCCCAAAGATGGCACGATCACCGGCGCTTTGCAGACTTATCTCGCTCATCCCGGCCGAGGCGACCGCTACGTTAACGAACTTGTCCGGCAACTTTCCGTTCCTATGCCGCACAATTCTTCCATCTTGTTACAATCTTTGCGGAACAAGCGCAGTTATATCGTTCGCAAGAGCAAGTCGGACGTGGAGTTCGATGCGGATATTATCCATAAACTGGGATCGGACAACTTTGCCGTCGTTCCTCTTTTGGTGCGGGAAAGGCCGATCGGGGTTTTAGTCGTGGATAACGTCATCACGCAGAGGATCATCGTGGGTGAGGATCTCAAGATGCTGGACGTCCTCGGTTCGCAGGCGGCTTTAGCCATCGCCCACGCCCATGCGATCGAAGCGCTGGCTCAAAAGGTCAAAGAAACGGAACTGGCTTATTCCGAGCTGCGCTTGAGCCAGCAAAAACTGATCGAGTCGGAGAAATTCGCCGCCTTGGGACAAATGGCCGCCACCGTCGCTCACGAAATCCGCACTCCCCTGGTAGCCGTCGGCGGCTTCGCCCAACAAATGCTCAAAACGGAGGATAAATCCAAGAAAAACTATCATTACCTGCAAATCATCCGCGACGAAGCGTTGCGGTTGGAGGATGTTCTCAACCACCTACTCTATTACGCCCGGCCTTCGACGCCCTTAAAGGATGAGCAGGATATCAACCGGTTTCTCGAATCGATTCTCACTTTTATGAAGGCGGAAAGCGATTTCAACAATATTAAAGTGGAGTTGCGTTTCGATCATAATCTCCCGCCCATTCGCTTCGACCGCAATCAAATGCGTCAGGTGATGATTAATATTTTCAAAAATGCTTTTCAATCGATGGAAAAAGGAGGTACACTTACTATAGCAACTCGCAGCGACGAGGAATGGATTTATTTGGAAATCCGCGATACGGGCGAAGGCATCGCCCCGGAGCATTTGAATCGCATCTTCGAGCCGTTCTATTCCACGAAGCATTCCGGAACGGGATTGGGATTGCATGTATCTCAACGAATCGTAGCCAGCCATGGAGGAAACCTTTCGATTACGAGCCGATTAAGAGAAGGGACAACCGCGCTTATACGACTACCCAGAAAGGGGGATCATTCCCAATGAAGAAAATACTCATCGTCGATGATGAAGAAAATTTGAGGGAATTGTACCGGGTGGAACTCATGGACGAGGGCTTTGAAGTCATTACGGCGAAAAATGGATTCGAGGGCGTTGAGAAGTGCGAAAACGAAAATCCTGATTTGGTCATCGTCGATATCCGAATGCCGGGCATGGACGGTTTGGAGACGATTTCCCGCATCCTTAATTTGAACCGGAAGCGTCCCATCATTATTCATTCCGCCTATCCCCATTACCAAGACAATTTCTTAAGTTGGAACGCGGATGCGTTCGTCGTCAAATCCAGCAATATGGAAGAACTCAAATGCCGGGTGAACGACTGCCTGGCGAGTTTCAATTCCAACTAATTCCTAATCTAGCCGATTAATAACGACGTTCCGAGATCGTGGAAGTAAAAGAAAGGCTCGCTCCGAGCCTTTTCTTTTTGGATATTTATTAACGAATCGAATAGTCCGCCTTTGCGGCGCGTGGATGATTCTTCCACTTTTTCGGAAGAAAAAGAATGCCATAATGATGGCGTTCAAGCCATAAGGGAATAAGAAAAGAGATGGAACGCTTTCGGCCATTGGGAATCATGGTTATGAGGACGAAACGGGAATGTATCGCATCGCCTCCTCGATGTTAAGCAAAACGTTGACGATCATATTGGCGGGAGGACAAGGAGAGCGCCTCTATCCATTGACAAAAGACCGGTCCAAGCCCTCTGTGCCTTTCGCCGGAGGATTCCGCATCGTCGATTTTACTCTTTCCAATTGCATCAATTCCGGTTTAAGACATATCTTTTTATTGACGCAATACAAATCCCAGTCATTAAACCGGCATATTCGCGACGGATGGAATATTCTCAACCGCGAGTTGCGGGAATTCGTCGAATCCGTTCCCCCGCAAAAGAGAACCCATACCAGCTGGTATGAAGGGACGGCGGACGCCATATGCCAGAACATCTACCTGCTCGAACAATTTAAGCCCGACCGCGTGCTCATCCTTTCCGGCGATCATATTTACCGCATGGATTATCTGCAAATGCTCGCCTTTCACGTCGAAAAAGGAGCGGACGCGACGATCGCCAGTTGCGAGTATCCCCGCGAGCAATCGAGTTCTTTCGGAGTGCTCCAAGTGGATGAGAACGACCGCGTGCTCCGCTTCGTCGAGAAGCCGTCCGATCCTCCTCCCCTTCCGGGCAAAAGCGATCGCTCCCTCGTCAACATGGGAGTGTACGTCTTCAATACGCCCATTCTGGTCCGCGCCGTCATCGACGACAGCAAGCGGGACGGTTCCATTCACGATTTGGGGAAAGACGTTTTCCCGCGTTTGACGGAAGGACGGGAGACAAAACTCTATTCCTACTCCTTTAACCGCCAGGCCCCCCACCCTTATTGGCGCGACGTCGGCCATATCTCCAGTTACTTTGAGGCCAATATGGAAATGCTGCGGCAGCCCCCGGCCGTCGATCTTTTTTCGAAAGAATGGCCTTTCCGTACGGACATCTATCAATATCCGCCTTCTTTCTTCCATTTGGAAACGCCGGGCAAGAATCGCATCCAACGTTCCATCGTCGGAGCGGGATGCCGCATCGAAGGAGAATTGGACCGTTGCGTTTTTTCGCCGTCCGTCGCCGTGGGGGCGGGAAGTATATTGGAAAGCTGCATAGTTTTCCATAATGTCGTCATTGGGCGCGGCTGCCGCATCAAAAACGCCATCATCGACAAAAACGCCGTCATTCCCGACGGCTGCGTGATCGGATACGATCCCGATACGGACAGCCGCCAATTCACCGTTACGCCGGAAAAGATCGTCGTCATCCCTAAAGATATGATTGTGGAGTATATCTGACGATTGTTTTGAGGATGCGGGCATATTTCTAAGCCCTTTTTGAAATGGAAATGATTGTCTCTCATAACATGTCTGGGAGTGCAGTATGATTTATTATTTCAGGATTGCGGCGTTTCTAAAGATAAATGAAACCTCGACATTTATTTAAAAAGAGGTAAAATAAAAAGCGCCATCGGGATGTTGGCATTGACCGCCCGCCCACTGCGAAAATCGATTCGCCATACAATCCGGCCATCCTGGCCGTCATTACAATCATCGATATAGTCTAAAATTCAGGGTAAGACAAAGCCAATGGGCGTTATAGGAACAACCGAAATTATCATTATCTTTGCGGTGGCCCTCATCGCTTTCGGCCCCAACCGTCTTCCGGAATTGGCGCGAACCATCGCCAAATTCATGAAGATGTTCCGCGATGCCAGCCGCGAATTGCAGAACCAGTTGAATGTCAACGATTGGGATCTGGATAGACCTTCGCGGCCTTATACGCCTCCGAAATCCTCTTCGGAAGGCTACGGCGGATCCAACGGCGAAATCGGCAACGCCGCTTCCAGCTCCAGCGGCGATTACCATTACGGGCAAGATGGCTATGGGTATGGAAGCGAGAGCGCCGGCGAGGCTTCCGCTGCCAGCGCGGAAACTTCCGCTCCCGCCGCGGAAGAGGATATCGTCGCCGATCCCGCCAAAGACGGGGATACTAAACGCTATTCGCGCGAAACACAGGAATAATCTGGAGAATCAGGTTCATCGATATGGTTGCCGAACAGACCGCTCAAGATCCAACAAAACGCGAAAAACCGTTCTACGACGAAGAGGAAGAGTTAGGCGGCGCCATGACGTTTTTGGAGCACCTCGGCGAATTGCGGGAACGGCTGATCCGCACTCTTGTCGCGCTCGGCATCGCTTTCGTAGTATGCTTCACTTTTTCCGAACGTTTACTGCAAATGTTTTTTTTCTGCATTCCCGAAGGTGTCACGCTGCAAGCGACCAGCCCCGTTGAAACGCTCATTACCGAATTAAAAATTTCCTTGGTAGGCGGAATCTTCATCGCCTTTCCCATCATTTTTTATCAAGCGTGGATGTTCGTTGCGCCGGGATTGTATAAAAGAGAGAAAAAAATCGTATTGCCTTTGATCGCCTCCGCTTGGTTTTGCTTCGTTTTCGGAGGCATTTTCTGTTACTATGCGACCTTCCGATTTACGCTGCAATTTTTGGAGAGCATTACGCCGGGATTCATTTCGAGCGACTGGAAGATCAGCGAATTCGTCTCCTTTTCTTTGAATTTCATTCTCGCTTTTGGTTTAGTATTCGAAGAGCCTGTATTGATTCTGCTCTTGGCGAGAATCGGTTTGGTAACGCAAAAAATGCTTTGGAATTTTTTCCCCTACGCTTTGATCATCATGTTCACCGTGGCAGCGGTCATTACTCCGCCCGATCCTATCAGCCAAATCGTATGCGCCGTGCCCTTGGTGATTCTGTACGTGCTATCGGTTTTCGTCGTCCACGGAATCGAGAAAAAAAGCGAGGTGGAAGAAATTGGATAAAGTTGCCCAGGAACAACTACGCTCTCTGATCGAAGGAAGAAACATCCTGGTTACGGGGGGTACTGGAACCATCGGAAGCGAGATCGTCCGGCAGCTGATTCCCTACAAGCCCCGCATCATACGGTTATTGAGCCGGGACGAATTCAAACAATCCCAACTGCGTTATCAACTCCAAAAATACAATTTCATACGTTATCTTCTGGGCGATGTGCGGGATTTGGATCGTCTACGGCGCGCTTTCGAAAGCGTCCATCTCGTCTTTCACGCCGCTGCTCTCAAGCGCATCGAATCGACGGAATACGATCCCTTCGAGGCGGTCAAAACCAACGTCCTGGGTACGCAGAACGTCATCACGGCTACGTTGGAAAGCCCCACCGTAGAACGGGTCGTCTCCATCAGCACCGACAAAGCGGTCAACGTTACTTCCACGATGGGCGCAACGAAACTGCTGGCGGAACGGCTGGTCGGCTGGGCGTCTTTCTATCGCCGCGAACCGCATAAGACGCTCTGCTCCGTCCGGTTCGGCAACGTACTGGATTCGCGGGGATCGGTGATTCCGTTGTGGCGGGAGCAGATCCGACACGGCGGCCCGTTGACGCTCACTCATGAGAAAATGCGCCGCTTCTTTATGTCCATTCCCAACGCGGTTCATCTGGTGCTGCGAGCCGCCGCTCACGCCACCGGCGGCGAAGTCTATATTTTGCGGATGAAGTCCGTCATTATTCGCGATTTAGCGGAAGTGATGATCGAAGAATTGGCGCCCCAATACGGGCGTTCGCCCAAAGAGATCGAAATCCTAATATCCGGCGCCGCGCCCGGCGAAAAGTTAGACGAAGACCTGCTCGCCCCCAACGAGATCGACCGTACTTTTATGGTGGACCAAGATATCGCTTTTATCGCGCCCGCCCATCGCGCGGATGAATACAGTCTGCATCGATTGAAGAATTTCGAAGGCTATACCTCCAGCACCAATCCCATCGGCAAGGCCGAACTGCGCGATTATCTCAAACAGGAGGGCATTCTTTAGGCGTTCTATCCAAACCGTTCCATGCAGCGATCCATCCGCTTTCTATCGAACTGGCTTCTCCGGCGGAAATCCGGGCGTCTCTCATGATCGAAACTTATCCTCAAGCGTATTCCTTTCTTTATTCCTTCGTCTCTTACGAACACAAAATCGGCTGGAATTATTCCGAGAAGACGCTCAATCTGAAGCGCTGCCGCCAATTCTTGCAGCGGCTCGGCGATCCGCAAAAAGAGATTCGGCCTATTCATGTCGCGGGCAGCGACGGCAAAGGCTCTACTTGCGCCATGATTTCCGCCGCGCTGCAAGCGATGGGATTCCGCGTCGGTCTCTTCGTCTCTCCCCACCTGGAACACGTCCGCGAGAGAATTTCCATCAACGGCCAATGGATATCCGAAGAAGATTTCGCCCGCTGGACGGAATTTTTGCGGCGCAGGATGGAAGAGATGCCGCCTTTTCCCGGCGGCTACGCCACGTTTTTCGAACTGCTTACAGCGATGGCTTTTTTGTATTTTCGGGAACAGCGGATTGATTTCTCCGTCATCGAAACCGGCTTGGGAGGAAGGCTGGATTCCACGAATGTTATGGATCCACTAGTGACGGCTATTACGCATATCTCTCTGGAACATACGGAACAGTTGGGCGATACGCTGGAAAAGATCGCCGACGAGAAACTAGGAATTACGCGCCCGAATGTCCCCATTGTTATAGGAAGTCAAGATGCGGCGCTGCTGCCGCATTTTCAACGGCGCTTGCGGAAGCAGCAGGCCAGCGTCGTATTCACGGACGAAGGCTACCGCGCCGTCTCGCTCCAAAATGGACGCCGTTATCGCACCTTATCCATTGAGAAAGTGGAGAGCGGAGAGAAGAGAATCATCCAGATTCCACTTTTCGGCCATTATCAATTGCAGAATGTATTGACCGCTATAGCGGTTTTGGATTTGATGCAGGAAGAGGGAATCGTTCCTCCGCTCGCTTCTCGAACGCTGCATCGAGGTTTGCGCCGCCTCCATTGGCCGGGACGATTCGAAATCGTACGCCGGACGGGAAAAGCGACTGTATTATTGGACGTCGCCCATACCGCTAAAGGAGCGGCATCGCTGCGCTTGTCGCTGGACGAGATTTTTCCGCATAAGAAACGGACGTTCGTCATTGGTTGCCTGCAAGGCAAGAAAATTTCCGAAATGTTGGAATCCCTGATCCGACCGCAAGACGCCGTTATCTTAACCCAAGCTCCCAGCCCTCGCGGCGAAACGATCGAGAATATTTTAAAAGCCATCGATAGATTGGATTGGGTAGCGATTCATGGTCGAATCGACAATCCCGTCGATGCCTTCCGCTATGCGGAAGCGATGACGAAAAAAAACGGTCTTCTTATCGTAACCGGATCGTTATATCTCGTAGGAGAGATAAGAAAGAGCCTGCGAGAAAAATCTTAATGTCTCATAATACTCTCCGCCGTTTATTGTGAAGTTGGGTTGGGTCGGCTCAAAGCGAAGCGTAGCCCGCCAATCTTCTGGCTGTTTTTATTATCATGAACAAAATGCAGGAAAATACTCGGCGTTTTTGTTCTTTTTTCCTTACCAAGTGGGGGAAACTATGGGCGGCGGCGTTAGTGATGGCGTTGCTAGGCATCAGTTATTTCTGGTGGATGAATTTCGGTCCGGATGCGCCGCAAATCTTTTGGGAGCGAGCGATGAACCGTTATCAAGAGGCGGAAGCGCGCGGCGGCGATTGGACGAAATCATGGCCGCTATGGGAAGCGGCGGCGCTGGCGTTAGAAAAATTCCTGCATAAATTCCCCCAACATCCCCATCGGCTGGAAGCGGCGTTGAATCTCGCCAACGCCTGCTATCAAATTGGAGACGGTCTCGAAAAGACGGAAGAGAAGGAAAGAAGCCGCGAGTATTTCCAAAGAATGGCGGACAATTACGAACGTTATCTGATCTTGGCTAACAAAACGCAGCCTCAGACCGAAGCTGACGCATCTGATGGACGACGAGCCGCTTTGTTAAGCCTCGCATTGGCTCAGCGCAAACTCGGGCATTTGGGACGCGCCGTGGAACTCATGGAAGACGCCGCCCGGCAATATCCAGATACCGCCGATGGTTTTACCGCCTGGATGGATATCGGAGACCTTTATCGGGATTGGGCAAAGATCGGTGGACAATGGACGCATGTTCTCGGCAAGGCCATATGGGCTTATGGAACCGCTCTGGAAAAGATGCCTGAAAACGATCATGCCAACCGGATACGCGCTTACGCTCGGCGAGGCGATGCGCAGCGGCAGCTGTATGAATTCGATTCGAATCAGCCTTTTTCAAAAGAAGACGCCTGTATCGCTTTGAAAGAAGCAATCTCTGAATACGAGAAAGCGGCGGAAGAAGCGAGGAAGATCGCGCCGCCCGCCGAGGCTATCCATTATCCTTCATATGCGCGTGAATTCTGCCAGACGTTAGTTAGTCTCGGCGATCTCTATTTGATAAAGGGACAAAAATTTGACTCTCGCTGGGCGCAATTGAGCGAGTCGAAGAAACAAATTCGCGACGATAATCCATTCAAGGAAAGCTTAATTAAGTCGATGGAGTCAAAATGGGAGACAAGCCAGTCCTGCGCCGAGAAAGCCTTGGCGCTATTCGAGGAAATCCTCGCTCAAAAAGAGCATTTGTTTTCCCTCGCTCTCGGCGAAACCTGTTTAGGCAAAGCGCGGGCTTATTTTCTTCTGCGCGATTATTCCCGCGCTTTGGCGGCGGGAGAGGAAGCAGTCGCCGAGGGATATCTGTTCCCGCAGGATGCGGAAGTTCGTTTGTACTACATCTTAGGCGATTCGGCGTGGGAATGCGTTCAAGCGGGAAGCGGCGGCGAGAAAAAAGCAATGCAATATTATCGACAAGCATTGGAACTCGATCTGAATTTCCCGCGCCTGGATAACGGATATCGCAGCCAAATCGCCCGCTCCCGTTTGACGGAAATGGAAAAAGCTGAATAGGACGCTGCCAAATAATATTTTGTTTATTAATGACGCTATTCACTTGATCGAATCCCACGAAGCATTTTAATAAAATACTAACAATCTACCGCGATATCATTTAAGGGGATGAGAATGAAGGTTCTACTCATTCAACCTCCATCCGGCGTGAAGATCATCGATGACGTCTATCTCAACGAACCCCTTGCTTTGGAGTATGTGGGTACGGGCTTGGCGCAGGACGGGCATGAGGTGAAGATTCACGATATACGCCTGGAATCAGACTACGAGAGCGTCTTCCTGGCTATGCAGCCCGATATCGTCGGGCTAACCGGCATCACTAGCCAATTCATGGTCATGAAAGAAATCGCCGCGCGCATTAAATCGCTGCGCCCTGAGACCGTCGTTATTGCCGGAGGGCATCATGCGACTATTGCTCCGGCGGATTTCAACGAGGCGGCCGTCGATATTCTAGCTATTGGCGAGGGAGTAGAGGCCATGAGGGAAATCACCCGGCGATTGGAATCGAAACAGCCGCTGGAGGCTGTCTCTGGCTTGGGCTTTCCGGGAAAGGAGATGCGCTTCACGGAGTCAAGGCCGCTGCGCGATTTGGACGAATTGCCATTGCCCGACCGTTCTTTGACGCAGCGATACCGCCAGCGCTATTTCAACGAATGGTACAAACCGGCGGCGTTAGTCCGTACTTCGTTGGGTTGCCCCATGCGCTGCAATTTTTGTTCGATCTGGGTGATTGCGGGAGGAAAATATTGGCGCCGCCAGCCGGAAAAGGTGGTGGAAGAGATCCAAAGGATCGATGAACCGAATATCTATTTGGCCGACGACGAATTTATGCTGGACGTCCGGCGGACGAACCGGTTGGCCGATTTGATCCATGAGGCGGGAATACGGAAACAATATTCATGTTATGTTCGAGTGGATACGATCGTCCGGCATCCGGAATTGCTGGCTAAATGGCGGGATATCGGATTGTCTACAGTATACGTTGGCTTCGAGAGTTTTTCCAACGAACGCCTGAAGGAGATGAAAAAAGACGTTACCATCGAACAGCAAGAAAAAGCCGTTAAGATTTTAAGCGGTTTAGGCATATTCAATTATGCGCAGTTCGTCGTCGATCCAAATTACGATCGAGACGATTTCAAAGCATTGACGGAATACATTCAACGCTTGAAATTGCGTTACGCTTCCTTCACGATCCTCACGCCGCAACCGGGAACTTCGCTCTACACCGAGAAGAAGAAAGACTTGACGTCGAACGATCCGAAATTGTACGACTTTCTCCACGCCGTACTGCCTACCAAACTGCCGCTGCCTGAATTCTACGCCGAATACGCCAATCTTTACATCCATTCAATCTCATTACGGGATGGACTGCGCACGCTGATGAAATACGGCCTGCGCCGCATTCCTCAGCAAATCAGGCATGGCAACCGGTTCATCGCCCAAATCCGAGAAGGCTACCGGGATCACGAAGAATGCGCTGAAATAAGCCCGAATTCTGCATTAACCGGTTAATTTCTCAGGATTGACAATAGAGTGAAAAATATGAAACTTCGTTTTGCGGAAAGAATGAGGGACGTTCCCAAATCCTTCATTCGGGAAATCCTGAAAGCGGCGGCGGATCCGAAAATCATCTCGTTCGCAGGGGGATTGCCCAATCCCGATCTGTTCCCCGTCGAAGGCGTTCAAGAAGCCTGCGCCAAAGTCTTGCGCGACGATGGGCAGAACGTTTTGCAATATACTACGACGGAAGGCTATCCGCCCTTGAGGGAATTCATCGCCGAACGATATCGCGCCAAAAAGGGGCTGGCGATTCGTCCCGACGAAATTCTTATTACCAACGGTTCGCAGCAAGGGTTGGATTTGCTGGGGAAAATTCTCCTCAACGAAGGCGACGGCGCCGTTATTGAGAAGCCGGGTTATTTAGGCGCTATTCAAGCGTTATCGATTTATAAGCCGGTTTTTCACTCCATCCCTCTGCATGACGACGGCGTTGACGCCTCCTTAGCGAAAAGGATTTTCCAGAAAAATCCCATCCAGTTATTTTACTCCGTCCCCAACTTTCAAAATCCATCCGGCGTTACCTATTCGAAAGCGGTGCGAGAAGAACTCGCCGCAGCGCTCAAAGAATACGGCGTCTTGTTCGTGGAAGACGATCCCTACGGCGAATTACGATTCATGGGTGAAGACCTGCCTTCGATGAGGAACTATCTCGACGGCGATTCGATATTGTTAGGCTCGTTTTCCAAAATCGTCGCGCCCGCCTTTAGGATGGGATGGATTTGTGCGGGAAAGGAGATTATGGAGAAACTTGTCATCGCCAAGCAGGCGGCGGACTTGCATTCCAACTCCTTCTCGCAGCGGGTGCTTTATCAATACCTCTCGGATTGCAATATCGACGATCACATCGCCGCTATACGTTGCGTTTATAAGAATCAACGCGACGCGATGGCGGAAAGCATCGATCAGTATCTGCCTTCAGAAATTCAACGCACAAATCCGGAAGGCGGCATGTTCTTATGGTTAACGCTGCCGGATGGCGCGTCCTCCATGATGTTGTTCCAAGCCGCTGTGGAACGGAACGTCGCCTTCGTACCCGGTTATCCCTTTTACGTAGACGGCGGCGGCGAGAATACTTTGCGGCTCAATTATTCCAACGCGGACGAATCGACGATTAAGGAAGGAATTCAACGCCTGGCGCAGGCGTGGGTGAGGATGGGGTTGTAAGTTTATCGGTTATTTGATGAAAGTTCAATATTGTTTGTAATCTCCCCAAAGGGAATATTTTTCCGTATAATCGGTATAAATGGTAAATGAAGGTTCAATACATAATTTTTTATAAAGGAAAACAAGCATGAAAAGATTCGTCCTTTTTCTGACTGTATCTGTCTCTCTTTCGAGTTATGCAGAAGAAAAAGCGCCAATCGAACCTCGGCAGCATGAGGGTTGGGAGTCGGCTTACATCGATAGTAATGGGATTCGGCTGCATTACTGGCGCACAGGCGGAGAAAACAAACCAGCGATGATCTTGGCGCACGGAGCGACCGACTATGGGCTAAACTGGGCTTCGCTGGCAGAGAATTTTCAGAACGACTATGACATTATTATGTATGACGCTCGCGGACACGGTTACTCCGATAAGCCAGAAGGACCTTACGACCTTGCAACCCATGTCGAAGACATAAAGGGGCTGGTTGAGGCGTTAGACCTTAAAAAACCGATCCTGATGGGACACTCTATGGGAGGATCTACTGTCGCCCTGACCGCCGCGACTTATCCCGATCTGCCCCGCGCTGTGATTATGGAAGATCCAGGCGATATGATTTTATATCTATCGCCTATTACCCAAGAAATGGTCGCATCGTGGAAGAAGATGATTGCAGAAGAAAAAGAGATGGATAAAGACAAATTGATAGAGATAGCCCGTACAAAGCGACATCCAGGTTGGCCGGATATCGAATACGAACGCTGGGCTGAATCCAAACTGCTGGTCATTCCAAATATACTTGATATTACGTTTGGAAAAGGCTTCGGAAATCCTAAAGAGACCTATCCCAAAATCGCCGCCCCCACGCTTATCTTGAAAGCCGACGCCGAAGAAGCCGAACGAAAAAAACATCTTGAACTTGCCGCTTTGTTGCATCATGGAAAGCTGATCCATGTAGACGGTGCGGGTCATTTAATTCGTCTTGATAAACCGGAAATAACAGTGCGATTGATTCGTGAATTTCTTGCTAACGTGAAATTGTAGAATAACTAATTATTTCTATTGCGTTGTTTTGAGTACATCGACAGTTTCGCCTAATCACCCCATCGACTTCCCGTTTCCTTTTTTAAAAGCGGAGAAGGCGGTTTTTTCGAAGAAATTGGAAACCGGCTGGCCTTGGAACCAGCTGGAATAGATTTCGTCGAAGCCGATGGGTTCGCCGCCGATATCGACGTATTCGATTTGCGTCCAGGGGAAGAAAACCGTCTGCGCCATCTCGCGCAATTCCTCCAAGGCGCCTGCGCCGGGAGGAACGCTTTCCAATCCCTTGACCGAGACGCAGTAGAGGATGAGGCCTTGCTCGTCTTTCACGGTAATCTTGCCGAGAAAACGTTTGCCGTTCAACAGATGCACTTCCACCATTTCGCCGATCATCGCTTGTTTCCAATTCTTCGTAATGAATTTCTTGCCGCCATCCACTTAGGCTCTACGTTAAAATAGGATAGCATAAACCATGACGATTGCGGAAAGGGAGCTTTCCCAATCGCAAAACGAAACGGATGGGACGGAATGGCGGCTGCTTTCCGCCAGCATAGCGAAAAAACAATGATTCGCATTCTTACTATCATCGGCACGCGGCCCGAAGCCATTAAAATGGCGCCGATCGCGCTGGAACTAGCGAAATATCCGGATCGCATTCTTTCCCGCCTTTGCGTAACGGCGCAGCATCGGGACATGTTGGACCAGGCGTTGAATCTGTTCGGCGTCGAGCCGGATTACGATCTCGACATCATGCAGCCGGGGCAAACGCCTACGCAAGCGGCGCATAGCATTTTTCAGCGCCTCGAACCGGTTTTGACGCAGGAGCGGCCCCATTGGGTCTTAGCGCAGGGCGACACAACGACGGCGATGGCGGCGGCTTTAGCGGCGTACTATCAACGCATTCCCGCCGCGCACGTTGAAGCGGGACTGCGGACGCGCGATCGCTGGGAGCCGTTTCCGGAAGAGATCAACCGCCGCCTCTGCGATGCGATTTCCGAACTTCATTTCGCGCCCACGGAAGGAGCGAAAAGGAATTTGCTGCGTGAAGGAATAGACGAAAGCGGAATCTACGTAACCGGCAATCCGGTGATTGACGCCCTCCTATTGACGCTGCATAAACCGCATAATTTGGAGTATGTTCTGCCGCAGATTCCCTGGGACAAAAAAATCATTCTTATGACGGCGCATCGGCGCGAAAGCTTCGGCGAACCGTTGCGGAATATCTGCCGGGCGGCGGCGGAAATCGTCCGCCTTCATCCAGAAGCGCATATTCTCTATCCCGTTCATCCCAATCCCAACGTGCAAGAGGCGGCGCGCGAATTCTTGCAAAGCCATCCCGGCGTTACGCTTACATCGCCGCTGGATTACCATACGCTGGTTCACGTTATGAACCGCTCCTATTTCGTTTTGACCGATTCGGGAGGTCTGCAGGAAGAAGCGCCCAGTCTGGGAAAGCCGGTGCTCGTGTTGCGCCAAAAGACGGAACGCCCGGAAGCGGTGGAGGCGGGAACTGCGAAACTGGCGGGCGCATGCCAGGAAACGATCGTCGCCGAGGCTTGCCGTCTGCTGGAAGACGAAGCGGAATACCAACGCATGGCGCGAGCGATCAATCCCTACGGAGACGGCAAAGCCAGCGAGCGGATCGTGAAAATTCTTCTGGAATCCACATCCGCTTAAAAATGCGAATTTTCATTGATCTATTGGGTTAACCAATCCAACGCCATCGACAGCATTGACGGACAGGCTCTCCCTCCTCTTATAGACGATATATATCATCATAGTAATCCATATTTTGCCATTTTTAGGAGGATCTCATGGAGGGAAATATAAAAGACGAACGGGCGTTAGCGATTCAAGAAAGAGTTTTTCTCGTCTGTTCCGCCATTTTCATCGCTTCGCTGGTGTCCTGCAACCTAATTTTTCAGAAGTTTTTCACTTGGACTCCATTTGGACTATATCGATTCGAGGTTTCCGTCGGCATTCTTCCCTATCCCATTACTTTTCTCGTAACGGATGTTGTTTCTGAGATTTACGGCAAGCGGCGCGCCGATCAAATCGTGGTGTCGGGTTTTATCGCCAGCCTTTTCGTGATGGGAATTATTCTCCTGGCGCAGGCGGTTCCGCAAACGGATTGGTCTCCTATATCAGACCAGGAATTTCGTAAAGTATTCGGCCTTTACGGCCCCGCTGTCTTTGCTTCCATGTGCGCTTATCTTGGCGCTCAATTTCTCGATATCCGTCTCTTTCATTTCTGGAAACGGCTGACGAAGGGAAAGCATCTATGGCTGCGCAATAACGGATCTACGATTGTTTCCCAATTTGTGGATACGAAC
The DNA here is from genome assembly GCA_040755155.1 of Candidatus Omnitrophota bacterium. NCBI lineage: Bacteria > Pseudomonadati > Candidatus Omnitrophota > Candidatus Omnitrophota bacterium. Next base: position 130,100 of record JBFMBP010000054.1, read on the forward strand.
ACCGTCATGTTTCTTTTGTGCTTCTTTCGCGTCGTCGAGTGGGAGCGGTATTGGCCATTGACGATAAATGGATTCCTGTTTAAGGCGATCATTGCGCTTTTAGATACGCCTTTTTTCTATTCGGCGGATTGGTACTTGCGGAAGCTGATGCAGTTGCGGCCAGGGGAAGAGATCGAGGCGCAAAAAAGCCTTGCTTAACTGAAAATTTGCGCTTTTCCAATCGACTTTTATCGCTTTCCAACGTTAGACTTAGGTTAGAAGAGGCGAATTATTTTCCTCCTGATCCCCTATCCGAATGCGGACTCTGATTTTATACTTATTTCTAATACGATATTAACAATGCCTACGATAAAACGTTCCTTTCCCAATCGGGAAGGGAGAGAGACGAGAACGAACGGTTGCTCGTTGCGATCAATGCGCAAAGTTCAGAGATATTGGTGGGCTATGCTTCGCTTTGAGCCCACCCTACGCAAGTAATGCGATATTAACAAATACCTGCAATAGAAAAATCCTTTCCCGATCGGGATGGGAAAGAGACGAAAACGAATAGTTATTTGTTTCGGTCGATGCGTGAAGTTCACAAATGGTTATCTTTGGATGATTCGATGGGTCAAACAGCGCGCCCCATCCTACTACTACATTCCATGCAATACTAATTGTTTAGTGGGTAAGGAATTCGGCCATGGCGGCAATGCTCGAAGAATTGAATCAATTCTTGTTTTACAGTCTGCCGTTATTGTTGTTATTCGGCGTTTTTCTTATTGGGTATTATTTCGCATGGACCGATTTTCGTCCCAAAAAAGCCGGCCGAGACGAGATATATATATCGGCATCTGATTCTCCTTATTATGAACCTGACAAGAAAAAACGGGAGTTGACCGACGCCGAGCTTGGCCTGCACGATATGAACGATTATTGGGCTTTGCCGGCGCCGGAACAACGGCGTTTGAAAATGAAAGAAATGACGATCTCTTTTTCCGCCGATAATCCTGAATCGACGGCGGAAGTTATAAAAAGTTGGTTAAGAAGCCAATGATTTTCAATTGCTCATGAAATGCTATTTCCGTTCCCTCGCGTTATGGGAGAGGGAACGATTTCGGAACTCCTTTTTATTCGTTGTTTTCGGAAATGGAAGAAAAATTCTCTATTTAACATAATTCCAATCTATCCTACGGAAGAGAATCCTGCTGAACAATGTCCGATCCAATGAAAGAATATTGCGGCGTTTTTGGAATTGCTGCTCACCCCGAAGCTTCTCACTTGACATATCTCGGTTTGTACGCCTTGCAGCATCGCGGCCAGGAAAGTGCGGGAATTGTGACGGCGGAAGGCGAGCATCCCTCGGCGCATCATGGAATGGGGCGCGTGGCGGACGTGTTTCTGGAAGGCGACCTGGATAAGCTGCGCGGCGACCGGGCCATTGGCCACGTGCGTTATTCCACGACGGGATCCAGCGATCTTCGCAATGCGCAGCCGATCCTATGCGAATACCGCCGGGGATGGGTGGCGGTGGCTCATAACGGCAACCTTATCAATACGATGGAGTTGCGAAACGATTTGGAAGCGAAAGGCTCCATCTTCCGAACCAGCACGGACAGCGAAATCCTGATTCACCTACTCGCCCGGTCCGAACGCGCCGACTTCATCATGGCGCTGGAGGAATCGCTGCTGAAGTTAAGCGGGGCGTATTCCATGGTAATCATGAACGATCAGTATCTCATCGGTTTGCGCGATCCCTACGGCATTCGGCCTCTTTCGTTGGGCCGAGTAAAAGATTCTTACGTCTTCTGTTCGGAAACCACCGCCTTAGACATAATCGGCGGAGAATATATCCGCACCGTAGAACCCGGCGAAATGATCATCATCTCCAAGGACGGCATTACGAGCCGTTTCTTCGCGCAGCGACAGACGTATGCGCAGTGCATTTTCGAATTGGTCTATTTTTCCAGACCGGACAGCCTCATCTTCGGGCGGGAAGTGCATCCCGCAAGGGAAAACTTAGGGCGGATTTTGGCTAGGGAATGCCCCACGAAAGCGGATATAGTCATTCCCGTACCCGACTCCAGCGTCTGTTCCGCTATCGGGTACTCGCTAGAAAGCGGAATTCCTTATCAACAAGGCATAATCCGCAGCCATTATATCGGACGCACTTTTATCGAACCGAGCCAAAGCATCCGCGATTTCGGAGCGAAGATCAAATACAATCCCGTACCTTCGGTATTGAAGGGTAAAAAAGTCATCGTTGTAGACGATTCCATTGTTCGGGGCACAACGATCCGCAAGATCGTCAAAATGCTGCGCAAAGCGGGCGCCGAGGAAATCCATCTGCGCATCGCATCGCCGGTTTGGATCGAATCCTGCTTCTACGGCATCGATACGCCCGAACGCAACCGGCTGATCGGAGCGACGCATACGCTGGAGGAAATCAAGCGGCATTTGCGGGTGGATTCGATTTATTATCTATCCGTGGATGGATTGCTCAAAGCGGTGGGAGGGACGGAAAAAGAGTTCTGCACCGCCTGCTTCAGCGGCAAATATCCCATCCAATGGAATCGCAGCCCCAACGGCTATTCGACGAAGACTTTCGTGAAAGCGGAAGAGAAACTAGTGCACGTCGTATTCGAACTCGACGAGGAAATCGAAGAAGTTACGTCGGACAAGTAATTGGAATGAAGAATGAAGAATGAATAGTCTCTTTCCATGTGAATGAATGGTGGGACTCGCTTCGCTCGACCCACTTTACATGATCCTACGGATTTGTTTCCAGCAATTTTTCGATGCCCATTATCACATCTTCAACTTGAATTTCTTCCATACATGCGTGGTGGCCAAGAGGACAGTTGCGCTCCATGCAGGGTATACAATCCATTTCCCGTTGAACGATATAATGCCCATTGCCTAGGGGACCTGTTTGCATCGGGTCGCTGGGACCGAATAAAGCGATTACTGGAGTTCCAACCGCTGCGCCAACGTGCATGACGCCTGAATCGATCGATAATAGCGCGCGGCATTGCCGAACGAAGGCAAACAACTCGCGCAGATTGGTTTTTCCGACCAGGTTAATGCACTCGCCGCGGGTTTGGGAAACGATCGTTTGCGCCGTTGCCGCTTCTTTTTCCGTTCCGAATAGAATGGTTTTCGCTCCCCATTTGGCGCAGCAGAGGCGAATCGTCTCGGCGTAGCGTTGAGGAAGCCATAAATTGGCTGCGCCGGTAGACGAGCCGAAAGCGACTCCTATCAGCGGCGCGTCTTGAAGGCCAAGATTTTTTAGCGCTTGTTCCGATCGTTCTTGCTCTTCTGGAGCAACATAAATTTCGGGACGCAAATCCTTGGGAATCGTTTCCGTTAGCAAGTAGGCGTATCGTTGCGCTTGATGCCGGGCCGCCGCCGGAAGCGATAAAGTCCGCGTCAATAACGCTCTCCGCCAATGCCCGCGAAAACCGATCCGATTTATAATTCCTCCGGCCCAGAACAGCCATGCCGATGAGAAGGAATTGGGCATAAGATAGCCCGCATCGAAGCGCTCTTTTCGCAGCCGAGACGCTATTTGGGCGAAGCCGGCCCAGGAAGAGCGGTTTGCTTTTCGGTCGAAGGGGATGAAAGAGTACGAATCGGGCGAATTATGAAAGACGGGAAACAGATAGGGATATCCGAATAGGGTAATCTCGTCCGTCGGCCGCATCCGCCGATATTCGCGCAGGGCAGCGGCAGCCATCACGGCGTCGCCCAGCCAATTGGGGATTCGGACTACGATTCGGGCCATAAAATTCCATTGGATTTTATATCAAGGCAGGATGAAATGAATTTCATCGCTGGCCATACTATGGAAGCCGCCGCGAACCGCCCGGACTTGGACCACCAAATCATCGTTGGATTGCGTTAGGGTCCAACGAATGGGGATATCCGTTTTGCCGCTGGTCGAACTCCACATCATATAAGCCGAGGGATTGCTGGTGGAACGGATAGTAATTTCATAATCCGTTGCGCCGGTTACGGCGGAAAAGGTTAGGTAAACGCCGGGATCGTTGAGAGCCGCCAAGGCGCATTGTCCGTCTTCCGTACCAAGAAGAATGGTTTTTTCTATGCCGGATGAGAAATCGTAAACCGATGGATCGCCGACGGGGACGCAGGGAGGATAACCGCCCTGATAAACCAAATTGGGAACTCGCGCCGTAAGCCAGACGGGGGCGGGAAACGGTTCGTTGCGTTTTTTGTAAAGGTCTTGGAAGATCATAAGATCGTAAGCGTCGATGACGCCATCGGGTTTATAGTCGGCGCGGGGATTGAAATTGGCGTCGCTCTGTTTGGAACCGAATGCGAAGACGAAGATAGCCAGATCATGAATATTGGCCGCATCGTTGCGCGACAGATCGGGATTAAGGGGTACGGGCGTAGGCGTAGGCGTTTTGTAGGGAATGACGGTGAATTGGGAAGCGACGATGGCGCTCGACCGGTTTTGTTCGTCCCTTGCCTGGATATAAACCTTATAAACGCCTTCCATCGTAGTGAATTCGGGCTTCAAGTAGGAAGGCATAACGGAGGTTTCCGTGATGCCGAATTTTTCGATGGTAACGGGAATCTGGGTTTGAGGATATTCGATGAGTATATCGTAAACGAATGTTCCTCCTTCGGGATAAGCTGGAGGGTCCCATTGAATCGTGAAATCGTATTTCGCTTCCATATAACTGATGGTATCGCTGGGAACGAATTGAAGATTTTGCGGCGGACCGACGGGGCCGGGAGTAGGCGTCGGGCGCGTTTGCCAATCGAGGGGCGTGGGAGAGGGATGAAGATCGTTGCCGCCGCCGAGACGAAAAGTAATATGCGCCGATTCTTTGCCGCTGAGGGGATCGGTTGCCCACCAGGTAATATCGGCGTTTTGCAAATAGATATCGAAGATCACGCTGGATTTGATTATATAAGGCGATTTCACGCCGCTGGCGACGTCGATGTAAGGATAAGTGGGAAAATTCTGCGGTAATGCCGTGGAACTCATATAAAGGGTAAAGGAAATATCGCCCAAATTCGACGACCATTGAAATCCCGCGCTTTCGAGTTGGGACAAGGAAACGTTCTCGCCTTGCGCCGGGAAAATCGGAACGATATCCTGCGCAGACGTAGAGATGGCGGTCATCGCAAGAAAGAGAAGAAAAACCGTGGGAAATCGTTTGGTTTGCAAATTTCCTATCGTTGTCATCATATCCAATTCCCTCGCAGAACGAGATGTCAAAACATACCTAACCTTTCGTTTTATCTTATCAAGATAAAGCAATGCGATAAATGTTTCTCATCGGTATTGGCGATGAAAATCCCAAAATCTGTTATTGCGCCGGTTTCAAGGAATCGATCAAGGCGTCGAAAGCGGGCTTCCAATGGCCGATCGTCTTATCCGGCCCCGTCAGTTTGAATTGCCAGGGGCCATTGGGGCCAACGATTACCGCCGCCAGCATCCGGAATCCCGGCTTTATCGAATCGCCGCCCATCATTGACGCGCCAGAGTAAGTTCCGCCGACGTCGAGGGTCATGACGATCAATTCGCCGATCTTTTTATTATCAATCTTCGCCGTTTCGGAGGAAGGTTTGCCGTCCGGCTGCTGGAACTGTTCGATCCAGCGCTTGATGTTGGCGTCCGGCGAACCTCCGATGCCCTGAAAGATCGCCAATTCGCCCGCTTCCGCATCGCCTTCCGCGGCGGGAAGACGAAATTGCGCCGCCCGCATAGATGACGCGGGAGTTTCGGCCGTCCATTGGGGATCGATTTGAAACGAGAGCGAAGCTGCCGTGGCCGTAGTTCCATCGATAATCGGCAGGGAAGCGGGAGCGGACGCCGGGACGTTAGGCTCTTGGATGGGGGGATGATTCGCCGGAAGTTGCGAGGAGGCGATTTCCAAGGGAACGGGCGTATCGCTGACGGTTTTATCCACTAATTGCCCTTGATTGTCCGAGCAGGATAAAGCCGTGATGGCGAGGAGGATAAGCCAATGTTTATTCTTCAATTTTCTATTCCTTCCTATTCTAATCATCCGGGATTTATTCGTATTCGATTCCGTATTCACTCAAAGCAGAATTATAGCGCGGCTATATTGCGAATTCGTTAAGCCGCCGATTCGCGTCCTACATCCCAGCCTGGAAATAAGAGTACGGCGGGGTGGCATTTCAACGCGCGGGCTAAGGTTTTAGCTCGCTCAACATCAAGCGGCGTTCGATCGTTTTCAATAGCGGATATCGTAGACTGTGAAATGCCGGTTCGTTCCGATAGATCTGTTTGAGTAAGACTTTGCAATTCCCTAATAATACGTACTGATTCGCCGACTGTTATTTCAACAGTACGCTTTGCCGGACGGTATTCCTTTCGTTTATCGCTTTTCGTAATCATGGGCCGTAATACTCTCTACTTGAATTAGAATTTCCGAGTCGATGACTCGATAGATTATTCGATATTTGGCGCCAAGACGGGATGAACGGCAACCTTTCCATTCGCCTTTAAGCGCTTCGTCGTGAAAACCTTTTATGAGCCGAATGCCTTTAGCGCCCGTTAGCGATGCGATATCCTTCCATTTCTCATAACGTTTGAGAATTTCCAAAGGAAGGGATTTCGTCTGTTTATCGACCCGACGATGTTCGTAAATCCGCCACATTCTTCATAGCGTATATATTATTTTGGGGATGTCAATGCAAGAAAGGAGCAATAAAAAGTTGAATGATGAGAATAATCGATGGGTCGATCAATGGAACTTATCCTACGATTCTATGATAGGCGGATGACCGGATATTACTTCCGGACCAAAACCCTCCAGATGAAACTAAATAGCCGATTTTACGTCTTCTGATGCGGCATTGGAGGTTTCCCCCTGGCTAACGATTACTCCCTTTTGGCCGATAGGATAAGTTACATAACCGTCATCATGCATCTCAACTATGATTTCGATCTGTTTCATCCCGCACTCGCCGTACTTTCTTCTGATAGTAATGAAACTTTTTGGAAGTTACAGCCCGCCGTTAAAACGGCTGACTATTCTTCCTGGCGCCCGGCTTTTCGTTTCACCTTCTTATGAATCGCCTTGAGGAATAATATCGTCCATCGTTATTTTTAATACTTTGGCGATTTCCTTAAGTACTTCCGCCGCGCCGGTCCGCTTTCGGTTTTCGATCTGCGAGAGATAGGGAACGCTGATTCCCGCCGCTTTCGCCAATTGTTTCTGCGTCCATCCGCGATATTCGCGCCAAGTTTTTATGGGATTATCGCCTTTTAGGATCGAAAAAGCCACTTCGCCGGGGATGAGTTCTTCTTCTCCGCGCTCCAAAGCCGCTTTCGCCGCGTCGTAATCGCGGATATCTTGCAACATCTCGGCTTCTTCGGACAACTTCCTATATAAGTCGTAAGGAATGACGGCCCATTCGGGTTTGCCGTCTTTCTCAATCACCTGTATTTGCGGATTCATCGATAAGCTTCTCCTCGGAGCACTATTTTCAAAACTAAGACATTTAACTTATCATTATCGATTGTATAGATCACACGCCAATCGCCAACCCGAAAGCGAAGACCCGGCCGGTTTTGGAGTTTCTTTACATTAAGGCGGGGAGTATAGGGGTTATCGGCGATTATCTCAAGTTTTTGGCGTATCAACAAAGCTATATTACGGGGCATTCTCAGAAATGTTTTATAGGCCTCTTTAGTGAAGAAAATTTTGTACATTTATAAATATTAGCATAAAGCAAACACATTTTCAATATCGATTTTGCTTTTAGCATATCGAATTTCAAGTCTTATAAAAAGTAACAATCCCTTATGAATCCATAAAGTTAAGTATAAAAATTTGCCGTTGGAGCGCTATTCTCAACTGGGATGGCGGAATCGAGTACAATTAGTTTTCCTATATCCGATATGGAAGGAGAAACCCGATGCCGCGATTCATCGCCCTTTCCGGTCCCTCTTGCGTGGGGAAAAGCCCTCTGTTCAAGGCGCTGCGCCGCGTTTATCCCGACGCCGCTTCCAATTTAAAAAAAGTCATCCTCTATAACGACCGCCAGCCCCGTCCCGGCGAGCAGGACGGGGTGGATTATTATTTTCGGCCCCGCAGCGAGATCGAGTTTCTGCGGCGGCGGGAGGATTGCCTCGTGGTTCCCGTGCGCGGGGATTTGCAGGCGCTGGATTTGGAGAGCGTCAAACGGATTTTGCAAGAGGGACGCGATGCGCTTTACGAAGGCAATCCCTTCATTGTTTCCGCTTTGCGCGATTCCGCTTTTCTGGCGGAAATTCCCTCGATAGCCGTATTTCTCAGCCCCTTGTCGCGGGAGGAGATTCTTTATTTCCATCAGCCGGACAAGCGGGTGGACCTGGCGGTTTTAATCGCCGATATCATGCGGCGGAAACTCTTGCGCCGGACGCAGAACCAGAAGGGCATCCTTTCCGAACCCGATCTGAAGAACATCGAAATCCGATGCAATTCCGCTTTCGTCGAGATGCAGGAGGCATGGAAATTCGATTACGTCATTCCCAATCACGACGGCGAGGACAGCGAACATTGGAACGCTTTCTATTATCCCATCGGCGAAGCGCGGAGGGCGCTGGAAGCATTCGCGAGTTTGATCCGGGGAGAGGGATCGGCTTACGCGGAGCAATGGGAACAAGGGCTGCTGTAAGGGAATGATGAATGATGAATGATGAATGATGAATGAGGGCGGGGTGGCAAGGGCAAGGTTGTTTCTGCCCTTGAATAATGCAGAAAAGTAGGATGGGTCGCGTTTTTTGACCCATCGAAATATAAGGAGTGGAGCAAATGATGGGTCAAACGACATGATCCATCCTACGGTTAAAAAAATTTCATTTTTTATA